>CALJKH010000112.1 GCA_937973575.1 uncultured Solirubrobacterales bacterium
AGATCCGGACCCAAGTTGGTCGACTTCCACTCCAGTTGAACTTGCTCTTGAAGGTAATTGCCCCAGCTGTTGAAGCGGAGTCGGATGGCTGGTCCTTGGAGCTTGAAACCTGGACCTTGCTGTTTGGCTTGCTGCCAGCCTTGGAGTAGATGGAAACCGTCCATTTACCCTTTCCGAGGCCGTGGATTATGCCGAGGGAAACCGTCGGGCCACCAATTGAGGCCCCAGTAGGCACGGCTGCTTGGCCGTCAGAGCTATCGCCCCAACCTACGACTACGCCGTCAGACCGCTGGGCAATTCCTGAGTTGCCGCCGAGTGAGATGGAGGTGAATGACCCAGTCGGGGTGTTGAGCTGGCCGAGGTTATTAGCGCCCCAGCAGACGATGCTGTTGTCGGCCTTGATCGCGCAGCTGTTGTCGTAGCCGGATGCGATGGCCTTGTAGCCAGTACCCGATGGTGGGGTGGCCCGCCCGTTGGTGCTGAGCCCCCAGCAGACGATGCTGCCGTCGTTCTTGAGCGCGCAAGTGTGTGTGCGGCCAGCTGCGATCTGCTTGAAGCCAGTTCCGGAAGGTGCATCACTGATGTGGTCCCAGCTTGCGCCCCAGCACTTGATGGAGGTGTCAGTTGCCAATGCGCAGGTGTGGTACCCGCCGGCGCTGACGCTGGTGAACGAGCCACCTGGAGGGTCTGCCTGCCCAGCGGTATTACCGTTCATGTCAACGTTCAGTCCCCAGCAGTCAATGATTCGAGTGGTGAGTACGGCGCAGGTGTGGAACTTGCCGGCGCTGATGTCAATCGCGTGGAGGCCGAATGGGCCGGTCGCCTGTTCAGGACAGATCCGGTTTGGGGTTGATTCGGCATAGCTAGGGGAGCACTTGCCGCCGCCAACGGTTGCTTGGCGGAAGTGGTTATCCCCCCAGCAGGTGATGGTGTTGTCCGTCTTAATGGCGCAGCCGTGGTAGGCACCCAGAGCGACTGAAGCAAAGGTCTTGCCGTTTGGCGCCACAGCCTGACCGTCCGAGTTGTTGCCCCAGCACGAGAGGGAGCCGTCGCCGAGAACTTGGCACTCGGTTGCCTTGCCTGATGCGATTGTCTTCTTGACGATCGTTGTGGTGACATCGCATGTGGCGGGGTGCGCTGATGCGAGGCACGCGTTGTGACCGGTTGAAGCGGAAGCAGAAGAAGCCCCGAATGTAAGAGCAGATGCGAAGAGCGCGAGGCTGCAGACGAGGGTAAGGCGTGAAAGGCGAGGCGACATGTGCTGTGGGTCCTTTCGGGATCCGATGTTGAAAACGCAATGTTACCTGTTTGAGTAGTCGCAAACCAGCGGCAACCCAGTTTGTTTAGGCGGTGTGAGGCTAGGAGCCAGGCGCGCTGTCGTCAATCCGCTCAAGGACGCTGGCGATCTTCGCGTCGCGTTCCATGATCGAGTCGGTCGCCATGTTGAACAGGCCACGCAGCATTGAGATAGGCACCCATCGCCTAGGCACGATGATACGAGGAGCGCGTTGTTGCATCCCGTCGGCGATCGCCTTAGCTGCACGCTCAGGGGTAATTGTCCTGCCTAGCGGGCCGCGGAAGGCATGGTCGGCAAGCTCCTTGACTGGCCCAGGGTCGCGCATCGCAACCTTGGCGATGTTTGTGTCAACCCAGCCGGGGTAGAGCACGCCGGCGCTTGCACCGCGGTAGGCGAGCTCGGTGCGAAGTGCGCGGCCAAGCTGCTCAACGGCAGCCTTGGACATTGCGTACGGGACGTTGACGACCCCGTTCATGAAGGCATAAATGGACGAAGTAATCAGTACATAGCCACCGTTCTCAATCACTTGTGGCAGGCCGGCTCGGACTGTATGCCAGACGCCGTTTAAGTCGACATCAATGACCTTCTCGTACATCTCGTCGGTGAGGCCGGCGACTGTAAGCGGTGGGTCGTTGGCAATACCGGCGTTGGCGAAGACAATGTCGACCTTGCCGAAGTGGGCGACTGCTTGTGCGACGGCTCGGTCAATCGAGCCGCGGTCTGTTACATCAACCACGATCGGTAGCGCGCGATCGCCGAGCGCGTTCGCGAGGTCGTCAACCTGCTGCTGGCCGAGGTCGGTGACGACGACATTCGCACCGCGCTTAACGAGCTCACGTGCGGTTGCTGCGCCAATGCCACCAGTGGCGCCGGTGATCAGGACTGTTTTGCCTTGGAGCGCTTCACTCATACGACACCAGCCTAAACCGGGGCGAACCTGTCGGCCTTGATTCCTAAGAAGAGTGCGCGCAGTTGAATTTCGATTCCTACCAGCGGTAGTATTGGAGTATGAAAGTGAGCATTAGCCTTCCAGACGAAGACATTCAGTTCCTTGACGCATATGCGGCTGAGAGGGGCGTCGACTCACGCTCTGCTGTTGTTCACAAGGCAGTGAGATTGCTTCAGGCCTCCGAACTTGGGCCTGCCTATGAGGCTGCGTGGGATGAATGGGCAGCAGGGGACGCTGGGGCCTGGGACGCAGCTACGGCTGATGGGCTGAGCTAATGCGCAGGGGTGAAATCCGGATGGCCAACCTTGACCCCGCGCTTGGCACTGAGGCAAGTAAGCGGCGGCCTTGCATCATCGTGAGTAACGACGGGGCTAACCGAGTGGCTGAGCGTCTTGGCCGGGGTGTCATCACTGTGGTCCCGGTCACAACGAACACTGCCCGGATCTATCCGTTCCAAGTTGCACTCGGCTCAGAAGAGACTGGGCTTAAGAAGGACTCCAAAGCACAGGCTGAACAGGTGAGGTCAATCGCGGTGCAGAGATTGGGAACTCCGGTAGGAAACCTGCCACCTCAGCTTCTCTCGCAACTCGATGAGGCCCTCCGCGTTCATCTCGGCCTGTAGCTACTTGTAAGCGCCAGCCTCAGTCTTTGCAACAGCAAGCAGGTTGCCCATCGCAATGTTCATGTCGGCAAGGTGGAGTCCCCAGGTTGCGTCGGGGACAGCGTTCAGAGGTGTCTTCGCGGTTCGGCTGGTGACCATCAGCACGTTCGCGCCGTTGCTGGTCACGCACTGACCCGAGTAGAGGTCTGGGAGTTGGATCCACTGGCTCGTAATGCCCTTGGGCAGTCCCATGCCAAGCAGGCCGATGCCAAGTCCAATCGAGCTGCCTGGAGCGAATGGTGCTGAGGGCACGATCGTCGTCAGGTTGCCACTTCCACCAGCAAGGCTTGCTGGGTTTGTGCAGAGGACCTCTTGGGTTGATGGGTTACCGGCAGGGTCAAGGCCAGTGGAGACTGACCGACCCCAGAATGAGTCACTCGGCACTGCTTGGTTGAAGGTGGAGTAGCCGATTACGCAGTGAGTCTGAGTGCTCTTCCTGCACGCTGGAATGTTCTGGAAGTCACCACCGCGGTCGCTTCCCTTGGCTACCTTCACATTGCCGCCGATCAAATGTGCTGCGACGATCTTCTTACGAACGGTTGCCTTTGGGTCAATTTCAGCCGTGATCAAACGACGAAGGGTGAACGAGCCCTGCGAGTGGCCGATCAGAATCACGCCACGGCCCTTGTTGTAGTGGGCGAGGTAGTCACTCCAAGCGTCCTTGACATCGTTGTAGGCCTGATCGGCCATCGGTTGGGTGACTTGGCTCTGATGGTTGAGCCCGTAGAGAGTCATCTGGCGGTAGACGGGCGCATATACCTTGCAGATTCGGTTGTAGGGAGCGGCCTGGAAGAGGGCAATTGACCTCAGTTCAGGCGTGACGGCAAAGTCGGAGACCAAGGTCTGTTCGTCACTGGTGGTGGGGTAGACGTAGAAGCAGTCGACCTTTGGCTTTGAGGGAACCGAAACACTCGAGATGCTGCGCGAGTTGTTAGAGAGAACTGTCGAAGTTGACTGCTTGGTCGCGCAGGGGTTAGCCGCGGCCGACAGGGTGGGCGAGCAGAGCCAAGTGGTGCTTGCGGAAGCTGAGCCTGCAGAGGCGCCAATTACGGCTGCCGCTGCGCAGATTGCAAGGCTGAGGACAAGGATTCGTGATCGGTTCATGCGCCTAAGCCTAGGAGTTGCGCTGGGGCTAGTCAAACCAGACTCGGCGGTATCTTCTTCCTATGAGTAACCAGCGCGTTCCGGGCGGAGTCGTCCACAAACTTCCAGCTGACCTGCGGCAGGCTCTGCTCACAAACGACTTCGCGCTGGACCGTTGGAAGGACATCACCCCCCTGGCTCGCAACGAGTTCATCTGTTGGGTTGAGGACGCCAAGAAGGATGAGACTCGAGCCCGCCGGATCCGTCGCACTCAGGAAGAGCTTGAGGACGGAATGCGCAGGCCATGCTGCTGGCCTGGCTGTAGCCACCGCGAGCGCACAGGTAGCTAGAGCGCGCCGCGCACGGTAGCGCCCGCCGCTGCTCTAGGCGCCCGGGGTGAACCCTTGGGCAATAACGATGTCGAAGGTGGCATTGCCTTCGCGCAGGGCGATCGCCTCTTGGTAGTCCGCTGATTCGAAGCAGTCCTTGGCGGCCGCGTAGCTGGGGAACTCAATTACGAATGGGCGGCCACGCGAGCTGCCTTCAACGACCTCAAACACATCGCCGCGGGCAAGGACCTTGCCGCCAGCCTTGGCAATGGTTGGCCCAGCCTTTGAGGTGTAGTTCTGGAAAGCGTCCGGATCGGTAACGACTGCTGTTACAAGCCAGTAGCCCTTTTCGTCAGTAGCTGACATCTTAAAATCTCCGTTCGTGGGTGCTTGGTTGTGATGACCGCGAGGCGAGTTGCCACGCTAGCAGTGGAGGACACTCCTGATTAAGGCTCACGGCGGGTAACCGTTACTAGTCGGTCTAATGACCGGTCAAACGAAAGGACCTCGCCGATGCCTGTTGCCTCAGCTTGGGCGGCGAGGTAAGCCTCGGCGAAATCAAGACGGTCCAGTTCGTAAATCTCAAGTGCACGCAGAAGTGTGGGTGTGTCTACTGCCTCAAGAGTTGGCATCGCTAGCGCGGCCCGCATTAGCTCAGCGACTCGCTCGGGTGGTACCTCGTAGAAGGACTCAAGTACGTAGACACATTCGGCCAGGACGAGGTCCGTCAGGAGCAGCGCCTCGCCTGACGCGAGGGCTGCTGTGGCCCGGGCCGCCTGGTCTGATGGGTCGCCCGTCAAATGGCGAACAATCACATTCGTGTCAACGAAGGCGGTCAGCGGGAGTCCCCGTAACGCGATTGCCGAGTCCGGCGCAGAACGTCGTCCCATGATGTGCCCTGCTTGGCGGCTGGCACTGAAACGGAACCTGCCAAAGAGAGAAAGTCGGCGGACTTAGAAATCGTCGCACTCGAGTCCGCAAGTCTGAACAGCAGATCATCGCCAGCGTTGAGCCCCAGAGCCTCACGGACCTGCTTTGGGATTGTGATCTGACCCTTCGAGGTTAACTTTGCGTGCGCGTCCACTGGTGTCTCCTTACTTCGATCTAGATGTAAGGATACTAGGCGTGTGTCCGCGGTTGGATGCAGTTCTGACGTGTCGTTCATCGTGGATCTTCCGTTCCCACGACGCTAGAGACCAGAAGCCCCACACTTCAAGGCAGTCGGCGACGACTTTACGCCGACTTGATCACAAGACCCCAGCTAAGTCTGCTCGACTTGAGCGACGGCGCGCGCTAGCCCGCGTTGGGCGTAGCGCCTCCATGCTGGGGCAATGACCAGCCGCACCAACCAGCCGCGGCCGGGCGCAGGCTGGAAGCTATAAGTCCAGCTGATTGACGTCACTTCATCGCCCTTGGAAGTGAAGGTCCAGGTGCCGACGGCGTCTGTTGCCAGCAGGCCAAGGGGGCGGGGGAACGGCCCGACCCGGTAGCTAAAGCCGTTCGGACGGTCCACGCTGGTCAGTGACTCGGCCGCGCTCGTTCCATCACTGAGCAGGACCGTGCGGGTCCGGCCTGCCGTGTCCCAAGGCCCGCTCTGGTCACGCACGCCCGCGACTCCGGGAATGAAGAGCCAGCGCTTGAACATCGTGCTCAGGTCGATCGGCACGATGACATCAAATGTGACCTCTTGGGACGCGATTGCGTTGGCGGTCACGGTTACATGTACTGGGCGGGACAAAGTGAACCTCAAGTTACAGCCATTGCCCTTGGTTCTTAGCGATTTAGTCTCGCCAACACCTTGAAGTTTTGGGCGCGGGTGGTTCGAACCGCCGCGTTGACGGGCGATTTGGGGTGGTTGCTACAGGGCTGCTACGCGCGGTGGAGAGTGTGCCCGCCGCTTGCTACTCGGAGCTTTCGCGGGACCAATGATCGATCAAAGCTCTGGCGCGTCCGGCGACCTCTTGAAGGTGACTGAAGGTCAGCAATGTCTCTATCAGGATGCCTGCTCCCATCCCGAGAGCGAGACTGATGAACACGGTCCAGATGCTTTCCGAAAGCGTTTGTCCAATCAAGACGACGCCGAGCACGCAGCAGAGGAAGAGCAACTGCCGGTTCCTGGAAGGCCACCCAAACATGGAAAGCCCCCTGCCCTCGTCAGTCTCAACGTCGATGTACGGGCGAATTCCCCTGAAGCTGATGGCTGGTCCATGAAGCTCAACAATGTCGGCCAGGCCCACATCGAGCGCAAGTCCGCCGGTCTCCGAATCGAGCACCAATCGGCCGTCTTCAACGCGGAGATCGGTGCCGTTTCTCGAATACCAAAGGAAGACTCGGCCGCAGTAGCCGGTGCCCTCGAAGACATCTTGATCCGTGGGCTCGCTCATGTCAGCCGCGAGACTACGGGATTAGGGTGATTCACAACAGAGAACCAATGTCGTCTTCCTAGAAATAGATGGGCGCGGCTGGGTTCGAACCAGCGACCCCTCGCGTGTGAAGCGAGTGCTCTACCACTGAGCTACGCGCCCTGCGGGGTGGCGCCTAGTCAACCCCTGCTGCAGCAGGTTGTGTGACGGTCCCGGTGCGCCTACTTTCTGACAGCCGGCCAATCAAGTGTCAGACTAGCCCCATGGGCCGGAGTCAAGCAATCGTCACTCTTAGGGAGTCCCGAAGCGCAGCGGCCGTTTGTTCGGTGGTCGCATTCGCCTCGCTCGCATGCGGGTGTGCGTCTGCGTCTTCCTCCACGGCATCAGCGACAAGCCCCAAGCTGACTCAGATCGGGAAGTTCTCTAATCCGCTCTTCGTCACACAACCTCCGGCTGACCGCTCACGCTTGTTCATCGTTGAACAACGGGGGCGGATCCGCTTGATGAAGGCTGGCCATCTTCAGACCAAGCCGTTCCTTGATGTCTCGGGCCTGATCTCTTGCTGCTCGGAACGGGGACTTCTCGGCCTCGCGTTTGCCCCTGACTATGCAACCTCGCGTCGCTTCTACGTTGACTTCACGGACACCAGCGGGAACACGCGCATCGTTGAGTACCGGCGGAGCCTCGGTAATGCGGACGTCGCCGATGCGGCCCACCCTCGGGTCGTGCTCACCCAGGATCAACCTCAGCCGAACCACAACGGCGGAGAGGTCACCTTCGGTCCTGACGGCAAGCTCTACATTGGCCTCGGTGATGGCGGGGGTGGCAACGACCAGCACGGACTGTTGGGTAACGCTCAGGACTTGGGAACTCTGCTCGGAAAGATCCTGCGGATTGACCCACTGCCTTCCGGAGGCGCGCAGTACACGATCCCTTCGGACAATCCGTTTGTTGGCACCTCAGGTGCCCGCCCGGAGATCTGGGCCTACGGGCTGCGTAATCCTTGGCGCTTCAGCTTTGACCGCAAGACTGGCGGCCTGGCGATCGGTGATGTGGGTCAGGATGCGGTTGAGGAGATTGATTGGTCGGCAGCTCCAGTTGCTGGCAAGGGTTTGAACTTTGGCTGGCGTCCATTTGAGGGAACGCGGGTCAATTTCCCCGGTGAGTCGGCTACTGGCGCAGTGCCGCCTGTGGCTGAGTACGAACACTCGACCGGCGGCTGCTCGGTCACAGGCGGGTACGTGGTGCGTGACCCACGTCTACCGAGGCTCGCCGGGCGTTACTTATACGGCGACCTTTGCACCGGCCGAATCTCAATGGCGAATCTCCATGAGGGGAGACTCGCCGCAACACCACTAGGTCAGCTGCCGTTCAAGATTTCTCTGCTCGCATCGTTCGGGCAAGACAGCCTCGGCCACATCTATGTGGTCTCGCTGCAGGGCCCGGTGTATCGCCTAGACCCTTAGGTCTTGTCGCTCGAGCGGTCGTCCTTCTGGTCGTTCTCGTACCGACCGTCGAGGACCGCGGCGTACATCATCAAACCGATGCCGCCTGCCACGAGGAGGGTTATGAAGACACCTGCGATGAAGAGTGGGACGTTGTCCTGAAGAGAGAGAGCTGCGATGACTGCGGCTACGATCAGGACATGCTGATTCCAAACAGTCTCTTTCAAGCTGGTCGCATAGTCATCGGCGTGGCCTTCGTGGCGGCGCCCGAGGCTGTTGGCAGGAGCTGGATCGGGGAGGCAGCTAACGCTGACGGTGGGGTTATGGCACGGGCGTTCGGCGGTCGCGACATCGCCCTTGGCGCAGCAACCCTGATCGCCGCCCGCGATGCCAAGACTCTGGCGCCACTTCTGGCGTTGGGAGCGATGGTTGACGCAATTGACTGCGCAGGCACCCTTGCAGCCGGCGACAAGATCCCAGACCGCACCCGCTATGCGAGTGCGGCGGTGGCAGCTGGCGCTGCGATCAACGGGCTGCGGCTACTTGCCCGCGCCCGGGCAAGTCGCTGATCTGGCCACGATCAAAAACTAGATGCAGAAACGCGTACTTCTAATCTTCGGTCACCCGACCACTGACAGCCTCTGCGGTGCGCTGGCCAACTCGTATATCGCTGCTGCAGAGAAAGCTGGCCACGATGTGCGGCGAATAAACCTCGCCGAGTTGTCCTTTGACCCGTTACTTCGCCACGGCTACGCCGAACCCCAAGAGTTGGAGCCTGACCTAGTGGATGCTCAGAAGCAGATCACTTGGGCTGAGCATGTTGTGTTCGTATACCCGACTTGGTGGGGCTCAATGCCAGCCCTGTTGAAGGGATTCTTAGACAGAACATTCCTTCCCGGGTTCGCCTTCAAGTACCACAAGAGGTCGCCGTTCTGGTCGAGGCTGCTAGCTGGAAGGACAGCGGAACTGCTGGTCACGATGGACACCCCGCCACTGTTTAACCGGTTTGTAAACGGTAGCCCTGGCAACAAGCAGATGAAGCGCTCCGTAATTCAGTTCACCGGGATGAAACCGACTAGGGCGACGAGCTTTGGCAAGGTGCGCGGCTCCTCAAGCGCAAGGCGAGCGAAGTGGATCGCGAAGGCCGCCAAGCTCGGCAGCGAGATCTAAGACACCCGTAAAGACTGAAATGAAGCGTCACCCCGCGATCGCGAGGTGACGCAACTTCAATTCAGGAGATGTTCCAGCTTGGGACCCAAAGTGGGTCCGACAGAACGCTAGGCATGCTGGTTCCGTTGCTTGCAGTCAGCTGGTTGGCGACTCCAAGCGTTACCCAGGTTGACGCGGCATCAAGGCCGTCAGCGAATGGGTGCGAGCAGGTGTTCTTCGGGAAACGCGAGACCTTTGCTGGTCCCTTGTGCTCGATCGCATCCTTGATCGCGGCGAAGGTCACTGAGTCCAGCGCTGTCTGGATGTGCTTCGTGGTGCGGCCCTTGCAGACATCCTGAATCAGGATGTTCGTCGCGCCCTTGAGTGATGAAGTGGGGTGGGCGCCGCCTTGAGGCTTGACTGTTTCGTCGCTCAGCGAGCGGACTGTTGTCCACGAGGTTGAGCCGGGGGTCTCATCCGGGTACTTAGCGAGCTCCTTCTGGAAGTTGCTCCCTGCTGCCTGCTGCCACGCGGCAGGCGGGCAGCCATTACGAAGAATGCAAGCTGCCGCAGTGAAGACAGTGGTGCCGTGCTGCGTTCCCGCAGCTGCGATTACATCCTCAACCTTGGAACGGAGGCTTGGCCAGTAGGTCAGCGCCACGCGCGGCAGGAGGCCGCCTTGGCTGATGCCGAACACTGCGAGCTTGCGTCCGGATTGCGCGTACTCGTAACGGATGCCATTGACGAGGTACTGGACTGATGTCTGGATGTTGGCTGTTGTGTTGTAGGGGAAGTTGACGTCACACACGGGGTGGCCGTAAAGGTCAAATGCGTCCTTGCCAATCGCGTAGGCGTCCTCGCCGCTGGCACCGGTTCCGGTGACGAGCATGATCGGGGTCAGCTTGGTTCCCTTCAGCGCAGGCCCGTGGCAGTGGATTGCCGCGTCAAGGGTTGCTTGGGGAACTGTCAGCGCAGGCTCAGCTGCCACCGCCGAGGCGGGAAGGGCGAGTGCGACGAGTGCTGCGATGGCGAACTTCGGGATGATTTTCATAGCTGCGAGCTTACTCGCAGTCAGGCTGGCTAGCGGCGGCAGGAGTTGGTCCCGGAGTACTCCACAACTCGCCAACCGTTCTTGCTGGCGAGAGTCCTTGTGCTGCGCGAACCGGCCGGTGGCACGGGCTGGAGGTTGTTGAGGGTTCGCGGTGTCTTAATCACGGTCGTGTTCGGGGGAAGGAGCAGAATCGCTGGAGCGTTATCCCTATGCCCAACATTGCCAATTGAGATATGGGCGCGCCATGAGATAACCGGGGTGTAGACCCAGTTGGTGCCAAGTGATCCGCAGCGAGCGATCAGTTTTGTGGCGCCGCCAGCCTGGTTCATCGCAACGACTGCTCCCTTGGCAAGGTTGCCGATGCTTTCAACCTTGTCGATTCTCTGGGATAGCGCTGGCTCACGGGCTGCGAACATCGCCACAAGGAGCCCAGCTGCCGCGCCCAAAGCGATCCCCTGGCGTCGCCCAGCAAAGCTCACAAGCCAGCCGACTCCGGCCCCAGCTGTAACTCCGAGCAGGACAAGGGCGGGTAACGCGTAGCGGGAGATACCCGAGTAGCCAGATTCGGTCATCGCGGTGACGAGCACGAGCCAGCCAACCCCAGCGGCTGTAAACGTTGTCAGTAGACGGTCCTTGAGGCGAACCGTCACCGCGATACCAAGAGCGATTAGCGCCCACATTGGCCAAGGCAGCTCAGTCGCAACCCGGCGGGCAAACTCATCAATCGGGACGATCCTCGCGGTGTAAACGCGGGCTCTGTGAGTGGCTTGCAGTGGGTCGCCACCTGCCAGTGCTGGAACTCCAAACCAGCCGATGGCTTCCGTGGCGGCGCCAAGAGCCACCGGCAGAAGCGCTCGCTTGCCATCCCGGCGAAGCAACCAGATGCCGTAGAGGATCAGGAATGCCCACACCTCAGGCCGCACGAGGCCGGCAAGGACTCCAAAGGCGAGCGCGAGCTTGCGCCTTCCGGCTAGGTGTGCTTCGACGCCACCAAACAGTAATGCCATCAGGACTGGCTCTGACCCGCCGGCCGCAGCGAACTGAAGCCAGCTCGGGCTGAGCCAAGGGAGAAGGGCGGCTGTGGCGCCGGCCGCAATCGCAGCGGGTGCGGTGGAGGCGGGGTTGGAGTCGGCGCTGGTGATGCGACTCGCCATTCGCCAGAGCATCGTGCTGGTGCCAAGCGCGCAGGCCCTCACGATCAGCAACCAAACGGTGCCGCCGAAGTTCCATGACACCAAAGCGAACGGTGCTGTGACAAAGACTGGGAGGGGCTTCCACGATGGGCCACTGCCCAGGCCCATCCGCCGGTGGGGCAGCTCTGCTGCCCAAACAGCCCATGCCGCAGGGTCGTAGGTGAGGCCGGCGTTGAAGACAAGCAGTGACAACGCTGCTCCGAGCAGGCAAGCAAGGGCGATCGTGGCTGCCGTCCTCACGGCGGGGACTCTACGGGCGGCCGGTGACGAGCTTGTCTTTATGCGCACTTAAAGGTGCCTCCCTTATTCTTCCGTGAATGAGCACTAACGAACCACCTCAGACCAAAGCCGAGAAGCAGGCTGCCGCGCGCGCAGCCCGTGAGGCTCAATCCTCAACCGACGCCGCAGCAGCCCAGCGCAAGAAGCGCATCTGGCAGCTTGGCGGCATCGTTGTGATCGCGGCAGGGATCATCGTCGCGATCGTCGTTGCCACAGGTGGCAGCTCGAGCAGCGGTGGCGGCACCCCTAGCGGCAAGCCAAACGGTGCAGCTGAGATCAACGCGGCGCTTCAGGGCGTGCCTCAGGTTGGCCTGATTGCTGGCAATCCCAATGCTCCTTACACCTTCGTGGAGTTCGGCGACCTCAAGTGCCCGGTCTGCCGTCAGTTCGATGTGAACGCTCTGCCGACGATCCTCCGGGATTACGTGAAGACAGGCAAGGTCAAGTTTGAGATGCGCCTGCTGCACTTTGTTGGCAACGACACTGCGCCTGGTGACTCCGAAAACGCTGCCCGTTATGCGGAAGCAGCTGGCCTGCAGAAGAAGGGGATCAACTTTGTTGAGCTCTTCTACTTCAATCAGGGTGACGAGACGACCACCTACGCAACACCAGCATTCAACAACTGGCTTGGCGCTGCGATTCCTGGCTTCAACACAGCGAAGGCAACTGCGGACGCCAAGTCTGGTGTGTGGGCAAAGATCTTTAAGACCAACGAGAACGAGTTTGCCGCCAACGGGTTCACCGGCACGCCGTCCTTCCTGTTTGGCAAGACCGGCACGAAGCTCGCCCCGCTTTCACCAGCTGGTGATTTGGCTCAGGCCAGCTCATTCACGGCGATCTTCGACCAAGCAATCGGCAAGTGACAGACCAGCGACTTCGCCGAGTTCTACTCGGGCTGACTGTTGTCGGCATTGGAGTCGCTGGCTACCTCTCGTACATTCACTTTGAGGGGATCAAGCCGCTCTGCGTTCCAGGTGGCGGCTGCGAGAAAGTTCAAACGTCTGAGTGGTCGAAGCTGGGCGGCGTGTCAGTCGCCTACATCGGCCTTGTCGGCTACCTGCTGATCCTCGCGTCTCTCTTCATCAAGGGGGAGACAGGCAGGTTCCTCACGGCAGCATTGGCAATTCCAGGTTGGGCATTCAGCGCCTACCTGACTTACCACGAGCTCTTCAGCGTTAAGGCCATCTGCTACTGGTGTGTAGGCAGCTTCACCGTCATCACACTGGTGATGGTGTTTTCAGTTTGGCGGCTGCTTAAGGGCGGCGACGAGCAACTGGCTGGCTCTCCGCCTGAAGTGGAGCCAGCGCAGTGAAGATGACCCCAATGTGGTTCTGGGTGCAGGTAATTACCTTCGCCTTCATCCTCACGGGGGCCGTCATCGCCATCACCAAGCTTGTGTGACATTCATTTCACACAGCGTCCTGATGAGTTTCTGGCCATAAGCTGTGGACATGTTCAAGAAACTTGTAGTAGGCACTGACGGTTCAGAGACAGCTGATGAGGCTGTGCGCAAGGCAGCAGAGCTTGCTCGCACAGCAGGAGCAAAGCTCCACATCGTCTCCGCATATGAGCCCGTCGCCCCAGCACGACTCCGCGAAGAGGCAGTCGAAGTGCCAAAGGATTTGGAGTGGGCTATCAACCCGCGTCAGGATGTTGACGCGACACTCGACCACGCCGCCACAATCTCTGGCGAAGGCATTGAGGTAGAAACACATGCCCGCCAGGGTGACCCAGCTGACGCAATCCTCGATGTAGCTGAGGAGATCAGCGCTGATCTGATCATCGTCGGCAATAAGGGCATGACTGGTGCACGTAGGTTCCTGCTCGGCTCAGTGCCTAACCGGATCTCACACCACGCACCGTGCGCGGTGTTGATCATTCGTACGACTTAACCTGGCGGAGCAGGCTTGGTAGCGCGGCCAGCGTCAAGCAGGCCGGCCCCGTAATGGTTTGAGTCGCTCGTCGGGTCGGCCGTCCCAAGCAGTCGGGCTGTGATCTCAGCCGGAGTGGGGTGGGCACCAAGCACGCCGCTAGCAACCACAAGTGCTGCGGCCGCTGACACGTGCGGGGTTGCCATTGAAGTGCCGTCCTCGGCATCGAGGCTGAATTTGTATGGCACTGCTGCCGTCCCGGAGCTGTTGCGGCCAAGGCCAAGCTGGACGATGTCCCGGCCTGACTTTCCAAATGGGTGGCATGCAGGGTCGCCAGAGATGTCCGCGTCAGGTCCACCGCCCGGGGCGACGATGTCTAGTCCGTCACCGTAGTTGGAGTAATCGGCAAGGCAGCGGTGCTCGGTCGTTGCACCGACCGCAAGGACAGGCGCGTATCTGGCTGGGTAGGTGACGCTGCTGTCTCCGTCGTTACCGGCAGCTGACACGACCAAAGTGCCCTTGGCTGTGGCGTAGTCGATTGCGTCGATGATCTCGGGGATTTGGCCGGCAGTGGTGCCGGGGTCGAACTCAATGCTGAGGTTCGCAACAGCTGCGCCCTTGTCAGCCGCGTAACGAATTGCTTGGGCAATAGCTGAAGAGTCGCCGTTGCCATCCGCATCAAGTACGCGCTCAGGGATCAGAGTGGCTCCCCAAGCAAGGCCTGTCATGTAACGCCGGTTGTTAGTTGCTTCGGCGATGGTGCCTGCGACGTGAGTGCCGTGGCCGTTGCGGTCAAGGGCGTAGCCGTTGTTGCTAACGAAGTCCCACCCATAAGCGAAGCGAGTCCCGGCAAAGTCAGGTGAACGGCGATAGCGACCCCAGTTCATGTAGGCGATGCCTGAGTCAATGACTGCGACCTTCACACCGCGGCCACCAGGGTGGCCAGCTGCCTTCAGGTTGTTCCAAGCGTCAATTGCTCCGACGCCGAAGTTACGCATGAAGTTCCACTGGGTGGTCTGCCAGCCAGGGTAGGTGCCGCTCTTGAGACGCCCCAAGTCGTTTGGCACCCAGTCGCCAGCGTAGGAGGCGTGAGCGATCAGGTTTGGCACGGCGTACTTGACTCCCGGTTGGCTCTTGAGCCTGCGGATGGCAGCTGTTGTTGATTCCCCTGGTTGGACCGTAACTACCTGTGATCGGGCCGAAATCTGCTCGCCGCTGCTCGTTCCGGCAGCTGCTGCTATCGCGTCTTGGCGGACTGCAGTTGTGCCGTGCGTGTAGCCAACAACGATCTCGCCCGGGACTGAATCAGCAGCGGCGCTAGCTGGCAAAGCGGCCGCGGCGATGACGCCTGCGACGATTGCGATAGTGAGCTGTGAGCGGTCTGGCATGTGGATCCTTGTCAACGCCATCAGGCCGGATCATCCGGCCCTGTGACTGTTACGACATCATTGTGACGCGATAGTTGCGGAATGCCGGACGAATTGCCCAAGGTTTCAAACGAAATGCACTCTTTCTTTCCAATGGATGAACACTTCATGCGCCTAGCCCTCCGGGAGGCTGACCGCGCAGCTGAGGCTGGCGACGTCCCAGTTGGGGCTGTCGTCGTGCACGACGGGGAGGTAGTTGGGCTTGGTCGCAATGAGCGGGAGTTAACGGGTGACCCAACAGCGCATGCGGAGATACTCGCGCTACGCGAGGCGTCAACCAAGCTTGGTAACTGGCGCCTGCTCGACACAGTCCTCTACGTGACACTCGAACCCTGTGCCATGTGCGCCGGGGCAATCGTCTTAAGCCGCGTGCCACGCGTCGTCTTCGCCACCACCGACCCAAAGGCCGGGGCGGCAGGCTCAGTGTTTGATGTGCTGGCGGAGCCAAGGCTCAACCACAGGCCGGAAGTAGCCAGTGGGCTCTTTGCAGAAGAAGCTGGGGACCAACTCCGCGAGTACTTCGCTGCCCGACGCGGGCGCTAAACCCGGCCGTCGGCTTTACGGCTAGGCCCGCTAGGCTTTGGGCCAACTCGGAGGGATGCCGGAGTGGTTGAACGGGGCGGTCTCGAAAACCGTTGTGGGCCTTGTGGTCTACCGAGGGTTCGAATCCCTCTCCCTCCTCTTGTCGTGTGTCGTGGGTATCTGATTCGAACCCTCGCACCTGATGGCATGGCCACGCCTGCGGCGCGGCCAGTTCGAATCCCTCTCCCTCCTCTTTAGTGCTGCCTGCGGGCGACCACTAGGTGCCCCTCTATTGTCGGGAGCGTAAGATCGGCTACCGGTATTCCAATAGGGAGTTGTATGAATCGCAGGGCAGTAAAGGGAATGATGGCTTTGGTTGTCGTAGTTGGCGGGCTTGCCGCTGCACCTGCGATGGCTAGTGGCGCGCAGATTGTTGACATTGCAGTCTCAGAGATAACCGGCACCGCGCCGTTTGACGCCACCCCTGGCCGTGGCAATGACACGAGCGCCACAGACGCGATCGTTCGCAGCAACGACTCCGTTACCTACCTTGTCCAGGTCAACGTCAATGACGCTGCGGCTTCGAGCAGCACCGGCAAGAACGTCACGATCACTCAGACGCTTCCAGCCGGCATGGCCTGGACCCGTCTACCAGCAACCTGCCGAACCAGCGGGGTCACGCCGGTGTCCGAGATCAGCCCTGACAAATCAACGATCACCTGCAACATCGGTGACGTTGCAACAGGTAAGGCGTTGACAGTCTTGCTGTCGGCCAATGTGACCGAAATGACTGATGACACAGTCCTCGCGCATGCCCCAAATTCGTTGAGCGTTGTCACCGATGACGCTGCACCCGCGTACGAGACCCCGGCGCCGGTGACTGTCAGCTCAATCCCTCGCGTGGACATGATCAAGCAGGCTCCGTCGGTAAGCATCACGACCCACAACGGGGTGGACGGCTACTACCTGACCTACCCAGTCAAGGTGGAGATTCCAAGCTTCGGCAGCCGCGGGTTGATTGGTTATTCCCCGCCGAACCCAGCGATGTCCCTGAAGGACGACTTCTCAAAAGTCAGTCCCAACGCCGAGTTCGTTTCCTGCGGCACGGATACCGGTGGCACTTGGACTTGCCCGGCAGCTGGTAGCCCATCGCCAATCAGCATTGATGTGAACGTCACCAACCCGAACGCGATCACCGCTGCGACCCTCAGCTCCTCCTACATCACGATCTTTGTGCCCAAGAGCGATGTTGTTGCAGCTAACAACACCCTTACAACGAAGAACCAGCTGGAAGACCTGGTTGCCACCGACGGCAACGGGCATCCGGCGGTCGGTGAGGTCCCAACCAACAACGCTGTAAGCCTTGCGCTGACGCTCAGCCCCGCAGGCAACTTCGGCGTCTACAAGCACTATGTGGATGTAACCAACACCGGCCGTTATGTACCTGGCGGTTCCAACGTCGACAGAAACGGCTTTGCCACAGTTGGCGTTGGCCAGATCTTCCAAGGTGAAGTGCGGATTTCCGCTGCCAACCCGATCGCGGGCTACGCGAGCGTCGCCGGTTGTGACGTGTTTGACCCGGTCACCCAGAAGATGACCTTGCAGGGCGCGGCTTCAGTCGCCCAATACGGCAACGGGAAGCCAGCTTGGGTAACCACCAACTCGATCACGGGCGGCGGGTCCTTTACTGCGGGAACCGATTACGTCATCGAGTACTCGAGCAACGCGACAAGCACTGACCCTGACGAGACGGCGCGTTGGGCTGACCTGAAGGGAACCAAGTGCGACACAGGAACTTGGACCAGCACCCCACCAGCTGACGAGGCTGCTGCCAACGCTGTCAAGAGAGTCCGCCTCCGCTTCCTGACCGCTCCACCGAACAGGTACACGATTGCGTTCGCTGTGAACCTGACCGCTAAGTTCGGCGCAGAACACACGAAGATCGCCAACTTCGGCATGTACAACGTTGGTGCTGGCTGGATTGCGTCCACCTACGACCCTGAAACTCACAAGGGGTCGCGTGGCGATCGCCTGATCCTTACCGCAGCCCAGTTGAGGCTTGCAAAGGACATTCTCGAACCTGCTGTTGCGCCAACAGCAAGCCCCAACATCAGAGGCGGGGAGGACGTCAAGTTCGGCCTTCGCCCGCAGGTCTATGCGCCGACCCAGACTGTCAACCCTGGCGTCGTCACAGCACGTGATGTGACAGTGGTCGACATCCTGCCGGCTGGCACATCGCTGTCGACTGTTGCCGGACATGAGCCGTCGCCGAAGCCGGCCTCAGTAGTCGTCAACGCCAACGGGACCACCACACTCACTTGGCACATCGGAACGAAGACGAGCAACGACACCCCGCTGATCACCTATTGGGCGACAGTCTCAAACACGGCTTCTGGCACAAAGGTCAACCGTGCGATGACGACAAGTCCTGACGACGTTGCCTCGCCCGCAACCGTTCCCTCGAGCGGCAGCGACCCCCACTACGCAGCACGGACACTGAACATTGACTCGCTCGGTGGAATCCAAGTCGACAAGACAGCCCACAAGTCCTATGTCGAGCCGCGTGACGACATTTCGTACGGAGTTACCTACGCAAACCTTGACCCGATCGCCCGCAACGACATGGATGTCATTGACGTACTTCCATTCAATGGCGACGGCACTGCGGTTGGCGATGTTCCGGGGCGTAACCCGGGAAGCAGCTTCCACGGCAGGGTTGTACTCAAGGAAGTGAATGTGGAAGACGGTGAAATTGTGCGCTACACCGATGCGCCACCAGCCTCCGTCTATGCGCTTTACGACCCGAGTAACGGGGCGCCAGGCCACACTGCGCTGCCATCGGGCAAGGCTTGGTGCACGGCAGCCCAGATCGCGGCCAACGGCGCTGGCTGCCCAGCGAGCATTGGCAACGCAACGGCAATCCGCGTGACGCGAACCGGTCCACTTGCCGCACATGAGGACCGCCGCTTCACCTACACAATTGAGACCGTTGGAAATAGGTCAGGCGACCTCTACTCAAACACTGCTGCCCTGCGCAGTTCCAGCCTCAAGCTGGGCACAACCTCCGCCACTCGCTCGACGCGCGTTGTCGCAAGCGCGATCGGAGACCTCGTCTGGTTCGACCGGAATCGCAACGGCAAGCAGGACGGTGGCAAGGAAGTAGGCGTGCCGAACGTTCTCGTGACTCTCACAGGCACCGATAAGGAAGGGCGGCATGTGCGCGTCCAGACCAGGACCGACTCAACCGGGCACTACCTGTTTACCAGCAGCAGTGCAGCTGGTCAGGCTGCCGGCGCCTGGGACTTGATCAGCGGTGATTACCAGGTGACATTCCACAAGGTGACACTGCCCGCGGGTTACGGCCTGACGCAGCGCCATACCCCCGGCGTTGCCTCAACTCACAATTCGGAGCCGTACCGGACTACCGGTCGGACGGCGTTCTTCACCCTGGTTGACCCAACACCGGACAAGGTCAACCACAGGTTCGTGGTGGTTGACGCTGGCATCGTGGACCCACCGTTCCCGCCAACGCCACCAACTCACTCTCACTTCACTGGCTAGGCGGGACGGTGCCGATGCC
>CALJKH010000113.1 GCA_937973575.1 uncultured Solirubrobacterales bacterium
CCAAGCAGAGCATTTCCGCCGTAACCGGAACCGTATGACCAGATCTCGCGGGTCTCTGGGTAATGCACGATGTACTTGGTGTCTGCGTTGCATGGCCAAGTGACGTCCTGTTGGCCCTCTTCAAGTGGAGCACCAACTGTGTGGATGCACGGCACGAAGTCGCCGTTGTCACCGATCACGTCAAGAGCACCCTGCCCCATGCGGGTCATCACTCGCATCGAAACGACAACGTAAGGCGAGTCTGTGAGCTCCACGCCAACGTGTGCGATTGATGAGCCAAGTGGGCCCATTGAGAAGGGCACGACGTACATCGTGCGGCCCTTCATCGCGCCGTCAAAGATCCCGTTCAGCTCTGCACGCATCTCAGCTGGGGCACGCCAGTTGTTGGTCGGCCCAGCGTCGATCTCGTTCTCTGAGCAGATGAACGTCCGGTCCTCAACGCGAGCAACGTCAGCCGGGTCTGAAAGCGCAAGGTAGGAGTTAGGGCGCTTTGCCTCGTTGAGGCGCTGGAATGTGCCAGCGTCAACAAGCTTCTGACAGAGGGCGTCGTACTCAGCCTCTGAACCGTCACACCAGACGACCTCGTCTGGCTTAGTGAGGGCTGCAACCTCTTCTACCCAAGCCTTTAGCTTGGCGTTATTTGTTGGGGCTTCGCTGGTGCTCACAGGTGCTCCTTAGGTTGAAGTCGGCCGGCCGGGGGCGGTCGCCGGGGTCTGAAAAGAAAAAGCGCCACGTATTAGGTGACGCAAGAGACCGAATCATGCCGATTCCGGCGGCGGTTTGTCGGCCGCCGCCGGTGGCTCAGATCAGGCTGGGCGCTTTGGGATCAGAACGAGGCGCTTGAACTCTGCGACAAGGACTCCGTCTTGATTGTTAACGCGTGTATGAACTTTCACGACACCTCTGTCGGGCTTGCTCTGTGACTCCTTCACCTCAAGCACCTCAGTCTCGACGAAAAGCGTGTCGCCGTGGAAGACAGGGTTGGGGTGGCTGAGCTCCTCAGTAGCGAGGTTTGCGATGGCCTTGCCTGAGATGTCGCTGACGCTCATACCGAGAGCAAGCGAGTAAACGAGCGGGCCGACAACAACGTTCTGGCCCTGCTGGCTCTTGCCGGCGTAGACATCGTTGATGTGAAGCGGATGATGGTTCATCGTGATCAAGCAGAAGAGATGGTCGTCTGCCTCAGTAACTGTCTTGGCTGGCCAGTGCTTGTAGGTAGCGCCAACCTCAAACTCCTCGAGGTAGCGGCCGTACGAGTGGGCGCCTGATGCTTCGCGTGTCTGCTGGTCTGTTGTGAATTCGCTGCTCATTAGTTCTAAATACCTCTTGTTAGGCGGGGGTTTGTTAAAGGGTTCGGCCGTCAAGAATGCCGACTGCCGCTGACGCGTGCGCGTTCCCTGCCCGGGTGGCTGCCTTGGCGACCCCCGGTCAGGTACCGTTCTTCACCGTTCTACGGGCCTGACGCCGCGTGCGTTCAAGCCCTAATCCGCCTTTTAAAACCCCGATCAATAGGAGCATCGTGAGAAATCCCCGCGACTTCTTCAAGCCGATGGCCATCGGCGCACCAGAGCCACTGACAGAGATTCCATTCCCGCCGTCACGGATGATCCATTTCCTCGACTTCAGTAACGAGAAGATGGTCGCCAAGGTGCCTGACATCGCACCGACAGTCGACATCCTCCTCGGCAACCTCGAGGACGCAGTCCCAGTTGACCGCAAGGAAGCCGCCCGCGCAGGCCTCATCAAGGTCGGCAAGGAGATGGACTTGGGCGCCACGCAGCTGTGGACACGAATCAACGCCCTTGAATCACCGTGGGTACTTGACGACCTCACACAGGTAGTCAGCGAGATTGGCGACAAGCTCGATGTAGTGATGGTCCCCAAGGTCGAAGGCCCATGGGACATTCACTTCGTTGACCGCACGCTCGCCCTCCTTGAGGCGAAGGCCGGCCTGACAAAGCCGATCCTGATCCACGCGATCCTTGAGACAGCTCAGGGAGTTGCGAACCTTGAGGAGATCGCTTGCGCGTCACCTCGAATCCAGGGCATGAGCTTTGGCCCAGCTGACCTTGCAGCATCACGCCGCATGAAGACCACCCGCGTCGGCGGCGGCCATCCTGGCTACCAGTCGATCAGCGATCCGGTTAACACTGAGGACTTCACTGAGGGTCGTGACTACTTCCAGCAGGATCCTTGGCACTACTCAATCGCTCGCATGGTTGACGCCTGCACTTCAGTTGGAGCTCTCCCCTTCTACGGTCCGTTTGGCGACATCAAGGATGTTGTTGCCTGCGAGACACAGTTCCGCTCGGCCTTCCTGCTCGGTTGTGTCGGCGCTTGGTCACTGCACCCAGCGCAGATCGCAATCGCCAAGAAGGTCTTCTCACCGGATCCGGACGAAGTTGCATTCGCCAAGAAGGTCATTGAGGCAATCCCAGACGGCCGCGGAGTGCACATGATCGACGGCAAGATGCAGGACGACGCCACCTGGAAGCAGTGCAAGGTGATGGTCGACCTCGCTGAGATGCTCGCCAGCCGGGATCCCGAGATGGCCAAGCTCTACGGAATGGAGTCATAAATGAGGTTTTACGAATACGAAGCGCGGGAGATCGTCAAGCGCGCTGGCATCCCAGTAACTGATTACGGCTTCACTCGTGATGCAGCCGAGGCGAAGGAAATCGCTGCCCGCATTGAAGGCCCAACAGTGATTAAGAGCCAGGTGCTCTCCGGTGGCCGCATGAAGGCCGGTGGAGTCCAGTTCGCTGACACTCCTGAAGAGGCTCAGGCTCACGCTGAGAACGTTCTCAAGCTTGAGATCAACGGCCAGATGCCACGCGGCATCCTCGTTGACCCAAAGGCTGACATTGACCAAGAGTTCTATGTCGGCGTTGTTTGGGACGGCACAGCAAAGAAGCCAGTGATCATCTTCTCCCCTGTTGGAGGAATTGACATTGAGCAGGTAGCCGAGGAGCAGCCAGACAAGGTTGGCCGCAGGCACTTCAGCAACATCCTTCCGTTCGGTGACTATGAGGCCAAGGAAGTAATCGCCTCAACTGGAGTCACCGGCAGCGACCTCAACAAGCTCGTCCCGATCGTGACGAAGCTTGCCAAGCTCTTTGTTGAGAAGGACATGACGCTCGCTGAGATCAACCCCCTCGGCAAGCTCAAGGACGGCAGCTTCGTAGCCCTCGATGCCCACATGGACATGGAGAACGAAGCTCGTGGCCGCCATAAGAAGCTACTCGCTGACCTTGGAGTTGGCGACGAGGAAACACGTGAGGCTCGTGAGCCCACGCCGTTTGAGCTCGCTGGCGAAGAGGTTGACTCAATGGACCACCGTGGCGTTGCAGGCAACGTCACAGAGTTCGACGGCAACCTTGGTCTCGTAATTGGCGCTGGTGGCGGCTCGCTCACCCTGTTTGACGCGGTTCGCGCACACGGTGGCAAGCCAGCCAACTACTGCGAAATCGGTGGCAACCCATCGGTTAAGAAGTCATGCGGCCTTGCCAAGCTTGTTCTCCAGAAGCCGGGCGTCGACAAGATCGCAGTGATGATGAGCATCGTCTCCAACACTCGCGTCGACATCGTTGCCCGCGGAGTCATCAAGGCCTGCCTTGAACTCGGCATGGACCCTGCGGAGAAGATTGCGATCTTCCGCATTCCAGGCGCATGGGAGGACGAAGGCTTCGCAATCCTCGACAAGTACGGCGTCGAGTACGCAGACAGGTCCGTTTCATTGCATGAGGCTGCCAACCGGGCAGTCCAGAAGATCCAGGGAGCAGCAGCATGAGCATCCTCGTAAATGAAGAGACAACATTCATCGTTCAGGGCATTACTGGCCGTGAGGCCGTGAACCTGACCCGTGAGTGCCTTGACTACGGCAAGGGCGCCAAGGTTGTTGGTGGCGTCACACCAGGTCGTTTGGGCCGCGAGGTCCACGGCGTACCAGTGTTCGACACCGTCGCCCAGGCAGTCGCCCACCATGGCAAGCCAATTGATGGCTCAGTCGTGACTGTGCCACCCGCATTCACCAAGGACGCTGTTGTTGAGGCGATCGAGAACGGCATCAAGCTGATCGTGATCGTCACAGAGCGCATCCCACGCGGTGACGTTGCCCAGATGGTTGAGCTTGCGAACCTTCGCGGTGCTCGCATCATCGGGCCTAACTGCCTCGGGATCATCGTTCCTGACGTGATCAAGATGGGCGGCATCGGCGGCCCAGCTAAGGATGCAGCCAAGTCCTACACCCCGGGTTCGGTTGGAGTAATCAGCCGTTCGGGCGGTATGACAACTGAGATGTCCTCAACGCTGACAGCAGCTGGCCTTGGCCAGAGCACTGCTGTCTCAATCGGCGGCGACGCAATCATCGGGTCGAGCTATGCAGAGCTGATGCCGCTGTTCGAGGCAGATGAGCAGACAGAGGCAATCGTTATCTACACAGAGCCAGGCGGCCGCATGGAAGCCGAGCTGGCCAAGTGGGTTAAGGACAACAACTCTCGCCTTCCGATCGTTGCCTTCATGGCAGGTCGGTTCATGGACGAGATGCCCGGCATGAGCTTCGGCCACGCTGGCACCATCGTTGAAGGCAAGGAAGACACTGCCACTGAGAAGATCGCCCGCCTCGCAGAGGCTGGCATTGTGGTGGCCGAGGAGATCTCCGAGATCCCCGAACTTGTCAAGCAAGCAATCGCGAACAGGAAGGGCTGATCAACATGGACGGAGTCTTTATTTCAGTTGAGGTCAGCGGAGACGTAGCCTCAGACCCAGCTGTTGGCGCAAAGCTTGAGGAGGTTTGCCCAGTGAGCATTTTCAAGGGCACCGACGCGGGCGTAGAGATCGTCGCTGAGAACCTTGATGAGTGCGTTCTTTGTGGTCTTTGCCAGGACGCAGCACCAGGCAAGGTCACTGTGACCAAGCTCTACTCAGGCGAGACGCTCTAGCGCCTTCTCGAGCAACAGCATTCGTTTCAGAGGGGCGGCCATCAGGTCGCCCCTTTTTTGTTCCCGTATAGATCCTGTGACCGTGCTTGACACGGCGTCATCGAACTGAGTGAATACAGGTATGAATAGAACTCACATCGCAGTAGCGTCAGCATTCGTCCTTGCCGGTTCAGCAGTAGCCGGCCTTGGCACCTCGAACGCAGCCTCCACCACTACCGGCTCAAAGACCACCGGTCGAATCGGGCCGTCGCTAGGCCTCACTGCCAATGGGCGAGCAATCAACCCCGCTGGTCGTCAGACCACGGTTGGTCAATTCCCCGGCGGGGCAGCACTCAGCCCCGATGGCAAGTTCCTCTGGGCCGTGTCCCTCGGTATGCGCTCCACTCCAAGCGAGGTCGTCGTCGTGAAGGTCAGTGATGGCACGATCAGTCAGCGCCTTCCACTTCCCGGCACAACTGGCAACGTGGCCTTCTCCCCAGACGGAACCAAGGCCTATGTATCCGGCATTAGCAAGGGCAGCACCAACCCGGTCAGCAGCGTAAAGGGGGTCAACGGCGATGTGATCCACGTGTTCACGATCGATGCCAATGGCACAGCCACTGAAGGCGACCCAATTGCTCTTCCAGCCAACCCGGGTGGAGGCCAATCAATGCCAGCTGGCGTTGCTGTTTCACCCGACGGCAACAAGCTCGCTGTAGCGCTCCTCAAGGGCAACGTCTGCCTCAGTGGTGCGACAACCTGCTCGAGCGGCACAATCCCATCAGCGAAGGTCGACATTCTCGACATCTCCGGCGGTGGAGCACCTGCTCTTCCTGTCGGCCTCGACATTGGCGGCCTCACGCACGGCGTTGCCTTCACACCGGATGGGACTAAGGTCCTCGCAACCGACGAAGTCACGGGAACTCT
>CALJKH010000114.1 GCA_937973575.1 uncultured Solirubrobacterales bacterium
GGAACACACCGTGCGCCGTGTCCATCAACATCAGCGCCTGCACGTGGTCGTCGAAGGTGAGCGCGACCTGACGGGGGCTGCCTGTTGCCTCAGTGATCACCTTCGCGGTCCCCGGAGTCAAGGAGGTAATCCGCTGCGGGTTAACAGCAAGCTGCGTGTTGGTAGTCGTGGCCGAGGTTGAGGCAGAGCCGCTCGTAGCCTGCGCATGAACGGACGAACTTCCACCAGCGCTAGTGCTCGAAGAGCCGCCACCAACAGCAGAGGCGATCGCCACTCCAACAACGAATACCACCAGACCAAGGAGCGCGACTGCCAGCGCTCTGCGGCGACGGATCACATCTGGAGAAGGCGATGCCATGCGATCAGTGTGGCACGGCCTTCCTTAGAAACAAAGAAGAGCCGCCGGTGGCAACGCCTCCGACGACTCCCCAGGGTTGGTAGGCGCTGCTCAATGAGCAGCAGCCAACGGTCCCGCTAACTCAGATGAGAGTGACGTTGATGGCCTTAGGGCCCTTATCGCCAGCTTCTTCTTCGTAGTTCACCTTGGCGCCTTCGGCGAGGGAACGGTATCCCTGACCTTCAATTGCGCTGTAGTGGACAAAGAGGTCTTGACTACCCTCGTCTGGAGTGATGAAGCCGAAGCCCTTGTCATCACGGAACCACTTCACTGTACCTGTGGGCACTATTTCATTCCTAACTGCTTGTGCCGCGTTGGCTTCCCACCCTGGGGTGACTGCCCTTCGCCTGCATCTTCTCACCGGGCTTTAACTCCCGGCCTTACTCCTAGAACGCTAGCAGTACGAAGGAGTCCCGGGGATTTAGCGGATTCGCGACCGGGCTAGAAGCCGTTGTCGAGTGTGGGCGGACCAAGCTTGAGTAGCTCGGCGTGCAGCTCCATCACTCGTGCCTTGACCGGATCACTTTCGTCCCGGTCGTCAACGATCGCCCAAGTCCGCTCAGCTACCTCGCTGGCGTTCTGTGGTGTCGCATCTGCTGCGAGGCGCTCGATCAGCGCCATCTCGAAAGCCTGAATCTGGTCAGCTGGGTCAGCCTTAGTCATTCTGGGCAGGGGCTCATCCACGTACATCTTCCACGTGTTCGTTGCCACAACCAACCGGTTTCGTAGTACTACGCTTGCTTCCACGGGCGGGAACCTAACAACCGGAGCACCCGGCACGCCCCGATACCTTCGCTATTTGCGGAATTCAGGAGGCTTTGCCGAAGTCGCTGGCCCCAGCTTGGGCAGCAACAAACAGGCTTTGCGAGGCAACGCCAATGGCACCAGCCGTATCAGCGATGCGTGTCTCTGTAAGGCCAGTACCGTCGCCTGACAGGCGCGTAACGGAGTCAAGGCTGATCCATTCGCCTTCTGGAACCCGCGACAAATTGACAGTCAGATCGCCATTTACAAACAGCCAATCGAACCATGACAGCGGTGCGCTGATCCCATTGCCAAAGTCAGCAGCTGAGACCGCCCGTTGTTGTGGCGTTGGCTCCTCTCCTTCAATCAGGGGCACCTTGAGGCGAAACCACGCCCGGCCAGCGCCAGGATCAAGCCAACTGTCCTTGCCGCTTGCGATCCGAATATCCACTGCTGTGCCGGCAAACATCAACGGCAGGTCCTCAATCTGGGCCATTGAGTCAGGGCAGTCGAGCGGGCCGGGTTCTGGCGCTGGGAGGACATCCATCGCTGGGGTCGCTCCATTCTCAATGCGAATGAAGAGTCCGACTGCGCGGACGATTGGCTTTCCGTCACATGTCATCGTGGCCGCAACCCATTGCACTCGCTTGCCGGGCCTGACAACTTCAGTTGTTACCTCAACTTCAGCTATCGGCACTGGCGCCAAGATCTCGCAGGTGATGCGCGCGAGGCGCATCGGCTGGAAGGTCTCGACCTGTTCCATCTCGCGAACGAGCAATCCGGTCGGGGCGCCCCCGTGCTGGTGCCCTTCACTCCAAGGGCCGCGCGCGAGCTGAGTGGGCATGTAGCGACCACCGCCGAGTGGCAGGTAGACGGCTGTTGGCTCAGCTTCGCTCATTGGCGCGGAAACCTACAGGCAACCGACCGCAGTGCGGCCAGCTGTTGCCCAAAACCACTACCTAGCCGGCTGGATTGTCCGGCTCAGGGTCCATCAGAATGACTGGCAGGCCAAGCTGCGCATCCCGATGAAAGACGGCGATGTGGTCGAAGTTGAATTCGAGCGCATCGGCGTGCTGCGCAATCCGGTCAAGCGGCTGAAAAAGTAAATCGCTTGAAGTTCGGTCGGCCAAAGGCAGGCCGATCAAGTTTTCTTTGAATCACGGCTTACCAAAAATGGCAACGCCTGCTTTGATGGCCGCTTTGGTCAACTCAGCGTCCAATGTGGCCAAAGGCAAACCTTTGCGCAAAGACAGCTCCAAGTAGGTCGCATCGTAAGCAGACAACTTGAAGC
>CALJKH010000115.1 GCA_937973575.1 uncultured Solirubrobacterales bacterium
CGATCTGCTAAGGCAGATGGCGTCAAGGTCACGATCGTCACTGGCGACCGCGATGCGCTTCAGCTCGTTGACGACGGTGTGACTGTCCTTGCGACTGGCCGTGGCGTCACCGATGTCAAGGAGTACGACAGCGCGGCAGTGCTGGAGCGTTACGGAGTCACACCTGACCTTGTACCCGACTTGATCGGCCTCAAGGGCGACTCGTCGGACAATCTGCCCGGCGTTCCTGGAGTTGGTGAGAAGACAGCGGCCTCGCTCCTTCAGGAGTACGGCTCACTCGAGGAAGTGATCGCACATGTCGATGAGGTCAAAGGCCCCAAGCGCCAAGAGGCTCTTCGGGAGCACGCTGATGCGGCTCGGATGTGTCGCGACATTGCCACAGCGCAGCGAGACCTTGAACTTGATGTCGCCTACAGCGACGCGCCAGACGGGCCGCCCGACTCTGAGCAGCTCAGAGAAACAATGAGGCGGTGGGAGATGCGCGAGCCTCTCCGGCGACTTGAGAAGCATCTTGGGCTTGAGGCCTCTGCCGAGCCAGAGCCTGAAGTGAAGAAGCTAAAGGCGGCCAAGCTGAAGCTTCACGAGACTGCCCTCAAGGACGTCGCTGGCGAGCTTGGCGAAGATGCTGTGGCGGTTGCACTCGGGGGAGACGAACCGCCGGAAGGTGCTCTCTTTGCGGATGAAGGGGGTCTGCGCTTTGCAGTCGCCTTGGCCGACGGAAGAGTGCTTTCCGGAACAGTGGACTCGCACGAGGAGTTCATATCGATCCTGGGCGAAGCGAAGGTCGTCGCGCATGACGCAAAGGCCTTGGGCATCGTTCCTGCTGGACTAGTTCACGACACGATGATCGGTGCCCACCTGCTCGAGCCCGGGCGACGGGGCTATCCGATCGAGGACCTAGCTGCTGACGCGGGGATTTCGGTTGAAAGTGATGACCCGATCGTCAGGGAAGCAGTGTTCAGCCTCGCTCTGGCTGGTCCTCAGCGGACAGCTCTTTCAGAGATCGGCATGGAGGGTCTCTTTGACGATGTCGAGCTGCCAGCGATCGCGGTGTTGCGAGGAATGGAGAGCGCCGGAATTGAGCTTGACCTCGTGCGCCTCGCGGAAATCGCCGAGAAGGTGCGCAAGCAGGCTTCGGACGTAGAGAAGGAGATCCACAAGCTTGCAGGCGAGGAGTTCACCGTTGGGTCCCCGCAGCAGGTCAGCGCCATTCTCTTCGAGAAGCTGGGGCTCACCAAGGGTCGCAAGGGAAAGACTGGCTACTCGACGGACGCTCGCGTCCTTCAAGGAATCAGGTCTGAGCACCCGATCGTTCCGCTGATCGAGGAATGGCGTGAAACCACAAAGCTGATCTCGACCTATCTAGACGCGCTTCCCAAGCTGGTTGACGCCAACGACGGTCGGATCCACACAACTTTCCATCAGGCTGCAACGGCAACAGGTCGCCTGTCGTCAACGGACCCCAACCTGCAAAACATTCCCGTCAGAACAGACCGGGGTAAGGAGATTCGCGCCTGTTTCGTGGCACCGCCGGGGAAGGTTCTTGTCTCCTGCGACTACTCGCAGGTCGAGCTGAGGATCCTTGCCCACCTTGCCGATGACAAGGCGATGAAGCGGATCTTCAGCGCAGGAGAAGATGTTCACACTGCAACAGCCGCAGAGATTTTTGGCATTGCAATTGGGGACGTTGATGGCTCGGCCCGCAATAAGGCCAAGATGGTCAATTACGGGATCGTCTACGGACTCTCGGCCTTCGGGCTTGCAGACCGGCTCGATATTCCACAGTCGGAAGCCAAGGAGTTCATTGAGCGCTACTTCGCCGGATTCCCGGAACTCAAGCTATTTATGGATCAGGCAGTCGAGATTGCTGAAGAGAAGGGTTACGCCGAGACCGTTCTTGGTCGCAGAAGGCCGATTCCTGAGTTGAAGGCCCGTAACCCTCAGGTTCGGCAACTAGGTGCGCGTCTCGCAGTCAACACCGTCGTTCAGGGCACGGCCGCCGACATCATGAAGCTGGGCATGGTCCGATGTGCCGAGGCGCTTTCGGCGTCTGATCTGGAGACCCGCCTCTTGCTGCAGGTGCACGACGAACTTCTCCTAGAGGCGCCGGAGTCCGAAGCTGAGGCAGCGGCGGCGCTTGCATCCGAGGCGATGGTTGGAGCATTTGATCTTGAGCCTCCGCTGGTAGTTGATTCTGGGTTCGGCCCCGACTGGCTCAGCGCGAAATGAGCGAAGCGACGAGTCCCATTGCGGGCGCGTCGGCCCCGATTCCCGAGGCTCCTAAGCGTGACTGGTTTGAATGGCTCGTCCTAGCTGCACTGACGGTCGTTGCCTTCGCAGTCCTCGCGGGCCTCGTGGTGCGGACCTTGATTCGTGGCGGCGTCGTCACAGGCGGTGACGGGTTCCTTGTCGTTGACCCGCTCCAATACCTCAACTGGATCCGACAATCTGCGACGCATGGTGCGGCAGCCAACCTTTACGACTTTGGCTCGCTCCGCTACACATTCGTTCACCCGGGAGTTCTCTTTTCAGCAGGGTTCCACCGGCTAGGAGCGAGCGTTGCCGTCAGCTACGCGCTGATCAAGCCACTTGCTATTGCAGCGTTGTTTTTCGGTGTGGCGCCGCTAGTTAGGAAACATGTCGCCGAACGGGGAGATAGGCGCTTGGCGCTTGTGCTGGCGCTGTTCTTCTGTGCCCCAGCCGCAGCTATTGGAGGCTGGGTGCTGCAGCCTTGGAGTCCGACGAAGTTCCAACTTGACTTTGCTGGCGGTGAGGTGTGGGTCGGGTCATACCTATGGGGGTATGTGTTCACCGCGATCGCAGTTGGGCTCGTGCCGATTTCTCTACTGCTGTGGGAGAAAGCGCGGGCGGGTAACACGCGCCTACTTTTGGTGGTCGCCATTTGCGCTCTGCTCACCTCTTGGTTGCAGCCCTGGCAGGGGGCAACGCTGCTCGCCTTGATCGGCATCGCCGAACTGATCCGGATGCGTCCTGATGGTCGCAGCGTCGCTCTGAACCTCCGCCAGTTTGGCCCAGTTGTTCTGCTCGGGGTCGCACCGCTCGTCTACTACTTCGTGCTTTCAAAATCAGATCCCGCCTGGGAGTTGGCGGGCAAAGCCAACGACCTGCCTCGGTGGCCCGTGTGGGTGCTGCTCGTGACGATCCTGCCTCTGGCTCTTCCCGCGGCTTGGAGTTACCGGCGGGGGGACCAACGATGGGCCAGCTTTGGCTCGGTTGCGCTGAGGGTTTGGCCGATTGCTGCGATAGCTGTCTACTACGCGCCCCTTGGCACCTTCCCGTTCCATGCGGTCCAGGGCATTCAGTTCCCGCTAGCGATCCTTGCGGTCCTTTCGGTTCGTGACCTGCTCGGAGGGCGCAAGCTCGGCTCGATAATTCCGCTTGTGGCAGTTGGCTGCTTGGTTATTCCGGGCACGGTGTATCGCGTCCAGCAAATGCGGGATGCGGTCAAGGTTGGCCTGCAGCCGTTCTTCCTGACGGCTGACGAACATGATGCGCTCCGCTGGCTGGAGATCAACCCCGAGCCGGGGGGAGTGATGACGGAGAACTACCTCGGGACAGTGATACCTGCGTACACGGGCCGGCAGACTTGGCTTGGCGCAGGGAGCTGGAGTCCGAACTTCAATTCAAGGCAGAAGCTCCTCGATGAACTCTTTGCGGGCAAGCTTGGGACGAACGGGGCAAGAGCCCTCGTTGTCCGTCGCGGCGCCGGGTTCATTCTTGAGGACTGTCGGGCAACACCCGCTTTCTACAAACAGGTAGCACCGTTTACACGGTTGGTCTGGAAGCAGGGGTGCGTCGCCGTACTAAGGGTTGTCGGAGCCCCTCCTCGATGAGCGGAACGGGTAGCAGGTCAACACGCTTACCTCTAATCGACTCGCTACGCGCAGGAGCTGCCCTGCTGATCTTTGCCTACCACGCCCTGTTTGTGACGGGGACGCTTAGCCGTGACGACTACGGCTGGTTTCTAAACGTTGGGGTCCCGCTCTTTTACGGGATCAGTGGTCTGCTCCTCTTTAAACCATTCGCTGAGGCCATCGTCAACGGGACAGCGTCTCCCAACGTTCGCGACTACGGGCGGCACAGGCTTTTTCGAATAGTCCCTGCCTACTGGCTTGCCCTTCCCGTCGTAGCCCTGCTTCTCGGTCGCACAGCACAGGTATTTAGCTTCGAGGGGCTAATTAGGTATTTCGGGCTGACTCAGGCCTATTCGCTTGACACGTTTGTCGGGGGCATAGGACAGGCCTGGACGCTGACAGTCGAGGTTGCCTTCTACATCTTCCTGCCTTTCTGGGCCTGGCTCTGTGCTCGGGCTGTTGGAGGGGCGACAGGGCCCGAAGCACGCGCTCGGGGGCTTCTCGCAATGATCGCCGGGGCTGTCGGCCTGTCAATCGCTTGGAAGGTGGGAGTCGTCGTTCACTTTGGCAACGACATCGCCTCGGCTCTGGTGCCGCTGACCGCCCTTCCAGCTGCGCTTGACCAGTTCTGCGTCGGCATGGCAATTGCTGTCTTGGTGAGTCTGCAGAAGGCGGGTGTCGCGAGCCGAGTGCTCGGTGGCTTCGCCAAGATGCCAGCGGCGGGAGTCCTGATCGCACTTCTTGCCTATTGGCTGATCGGAGAGGTCTACGGAATCGGCCCGCTCAGGACTCATCCCCTCGGAGGATGGGGGGCTAACACCATTCTTGAGCACGAGGGGAAGGCGCTTGTTGCCGGAGGTCTACTTCTGGCTGGAGTTACAGCCATCCCAGGGTCTGGCGTTATCGGACGGAGCCTCAACTGGCACCCGCTGCGCTGGGTTGGTGAGGTCTCCTACGGTGTGTACCTATGGCACCTCGCAATCCTCACGGTGGTCGCAGGCAACGCCAAGTGGGCGCTGGGCACCCACGGGTTGATCGCTGACCCGTCTGGTGTTGGAGTGACAGCTTCGACACCTGTGATCCTCATCGCGGTTCTGATCTCCTTAGCCTTGACTCTCCTCGTCGCTTGGATTTCGTGGGGATGGGTTGAGACCTATTTCATCCGGCGCTCGCACTCAGGTCGAACGCGGCCAGTCGCATCAGCGTGAACCGTCCACAGGCTGTCTTTTCGGCGACCGTGCTTGGCGGCATGGCTGCGTGGCAGGGTCCGGCCAACGGACGTCTCGGCGATTCGATCGGCGCGATTCCCGCAGGTCTCGTGTCGTTCGGAACGGGCTTCGTGTGTTTGGTACTCGCACTCATGGCCTCGGCCGGAGTCAAGGGGGTTCTGGCTGTCCCAGACAAGATGCGATCTGTAGAGCCTCGACTCCTAACCGGTGGGCTTATCGGCCCGATCTATGTCACCGTCGCGGTCCTGACAGTGGGCGACCTCGGGGCCGGCGGTTTAGCCGGGGCTGCAGTGGCGGGGACTCTTGTCGGCGCAGTCGCAATCGACTGGGCGGGGATCATCGGTGTTCGCAAACACAGTCCGACAGTTGCGACATGGGCGGGCGTCGCACTTCTGTTGGCTGCAACATTTGTGCTCACCTCTGACTCTGCCAAGCCAGGGTCACTTTGGGAGGGAGGCGTCGTCTTCCTCGCAGGAGTCTTGGTTGCCTTTCAGCCCCCTATTAATTCGAATCTGGCAGGTCGGATTGGTAGCTGGGAGGCATCTGTAGGTCAGACGATTGTGGCTCTCATGTTCATGCTGGCGCTCGGAGTAGCAGTGCTTGTATTCGGAAGTGTCGGAGGCTCGGGCGCCACGATTCCTTGGTGGGCTTTGATTGGTGGCCCGCTCGGCGCGCTCTATGTGATCGCCACATTGGAGGCTGTGCCAGCGATCGGTGCTGCGGGAGTTGGTGCTGGCTCGATCGTGGGCGGATTGGTCTTAGGAATTGCTGCGGATGCACTAGGAATCCTTGGTCTGAAAGTGCAGCCAATCGACACTTCTCGTGCGTGCGCTGTGGCTGGCCTCATTGCCGGAATGGCCCTCGTTTTGGCACGTTCTTCGAAGGAAGCGTCCCCGGAACGCCGTTGAAACTCGGTTCCCGCTACCCTCAGCGGTCCATGTCAACTACATCAACTATTCCCGCCGGCGCAAAAATCGTCGACGGAAGCAACGGTCTGCTCCTCGAAATTGACGGCAAGATCGTTCCCAACTACGAAGCAACCCTTACCGATTTCAATGACGGCGACGTTGTCTCAGGCAAGGTCGTACGCATTGACAACGACGAAGTTCTCGTCGACATCGGCTATAAGAGCGAAGGAGTAATCCCCGCCAACGAGCTTTCGATCCGCAAGTCGGTCGATACTCACGACGAGGTATCCATTGGCGAAGAGGTCGATGCGCTTGTTCTCACTAAGGAGGACCAAGAGGGCCGCCTGATTCTTTCCCGTAAGCGCGCACGCTTCGAGAAGGCATGGCGCCGGATTGAGGAATCAGCTGAGGCTGGCTCACCAGTCGAAGGCACAGTTATTGAAGTCGTCAAGGGCGGACTCATCGTTGACCTCGGTGTTCGCGGCTTCCTGCCAGCTTCACTTGTTGACATTCGCCGCGTGGCGAATCTCGATGAGTTCATGAGCACCCAGATCGAGTGCAAGGTCATTGAGCTCAACCGCTCGCGCAACAACGTTGTCCTCTCTCGCCGAGCGGTCCTCGAGGAGGAGCGCAAGGAAGTAAGGCAGCAGATTCTTGATCACCTCGAGCCAGGCAAGATCGTAGAAGGAACCGTCTCCAACATTGTTGAGTTCGGTGCCTTTGTTGACCTTGAGGGCATCGACGGCCTGATCCACATCTCCGAGCTGTCGTGGTCGCATGTGAACCACCCAGGTGAGGTTGTTTCTATCGGTGACAAGGTCAATGTCAAGGTTCTCGACATTGATCGCGATCGCCAGCGGATCAGCCTTGGCCTCAAGCAGACTCAGGCCGACCCATGGCAGCAGGTTGTTGACACCTTCAGCGTCGGTGATGAAACAACCGGCCAAGTAACGAAGTGCGTCCAGTTCGGCGCTTTCGTTGAGATTCAGGATGGCGTCGAGGGTCTCGTTCACATCAGCGAGCTTGCTGACCGCCATGTCGAGAATCCGCGCGAGGTTGTTGAGCCAGGCATGAATGTCCTCGTCAAGTTCCTTGAGATTGATGACGAGCGTCGCCGGGTATCGCTTTCGATGAAGCGTGTTGATGGCGAGCAGCCAGAGGCATACGCCGAGACACCAGCTGACTTCGATGCGAACGCACAGCTTCTTGACTCGGCCGATGAGGAAGTCGCCGCAGCTGAAGCTCCGGTTGCCGAAGCAGAGGCTGAAGAGGTCGTCGCTGAGGAAGTAGCCGCCGATGTGGCTGCTGATGAAGTGGCTGCCGACGAGGCTCCCGCTGAAGTAGTCGAAGCTGAAGAAGTTGTCGTCGAGGCCGAGGAATCAGCCGCCGACGAGGCTTCGGATTCCGACTCCTAAAGGTTTAGCTCTCTTAGGACTTACCGGCGGCATTGGCGCCGGTAAATCAACCGCCCTTGCCGCTCTTGAGCGGCTCGGGTGCGCAGTGCTGTCCACTGACGCAGTGGTGCACCAGATTCAAACCGACCCGCGGCATATTGCGGCTTTCGCTGAGCGGTTCGGGCCCGAGGTCGAGAGCGATGGGCAGCTTGACCGCGCTGCGCTCGCCCGCGCTGCCTTCGGCAGCGACGACGGACGGAAGTGGCTTGAGGAGTACATGTGGCCTCTGGTGGGGCAGGCGATGGTTGACTGGATCGGGTCCTTGGACGGTCTCGAGCCTGCTCCTCGCTTGGGCGTGGTGGAGGTACCGCTCC
>CALJKH010000116.1 GCA_937973575.1 uncultured Solirubrobacterales bacterium
ATTCGGATGATGGTCCTCGGCTTGCCAAGGAAGTCGATTGTGTCGGCGAGGCCGTAGTGGGTGTCGATCAGCATGCCGCGGATGCCCTTCTTCAGCTGGGCGGCAATGTTGATCCCTTGGTTAGGAATGCCCCAGCCGTCCTGCTTGTTGGACATTGAGTTGTGACTGCCAGGAAGAACAACCTTGTCGAATGTCTTCGAGCAGAGCTTTGACGAGCCATTGCAGGAACTGGTGGCGCCTGCTGGGCTGGCGAAAACGAGTGTGGTTGCGACAGCGGCGAAGGCGAGTGTTGCGCGGTAGTTATGCATCCGACAAGTGTGACACCAAAGTCCGGCCCCGGCGCTGCAACCGGCTAGGGGTTTAGGTCGTGATTCTCCGTCGCGTCTACGCGAGTCGCGGTCAGGTAGGCGACGATCGCGACGATTGCAGAGAGGAAGATCACGCTGGTCAGAGTTGTTCCAAGGCCAAGGCCATCGGAGTCTGATTGTGAGAGCCAGTCACCTGTGTTGCCGCCAAGAGGGCGGGTCAGGATGTAGGCGAGCCAGAAGGTCAGGACGGCGTTGGCCTTGAAGGCGAACCGCGCGATTGCGATCAGCGAAAGCGCACCAACGACCACAAGGACTGAGTTGAGGTAGCCCATGTCGACCTTCTCAGACAGAAGATCGCCACTGGACGTGCCCAGCGCGAAGGTGAAGAGAACGACGAGCCAGTAATAGACCTCGCGACGGCCCTTGTAGACGGAGTGAATTGAGAGCGTCCTCTCCTGTGCGTACCAGAGGGCAAAAACGCTAGCCAAGACAACGCTGAAGATCACGGTTGTCGTAACAAGCGACACGCCCTTGTCGTCATGCAGCCAGTCGGTTACGAGCGTGCCGACAACGCTCATCAGGACAACTGTTACCCAGTAACGAGTTGGGTGGTATCGGTCGGACCTGAACTGCAGGATCACAGCGATCAACAGAAGAGTGCCCGTGATCGCAAAAGTCTTTGGAATGCCTAGTCCGAGCTGGCCGCCGTCGTCAGGGCCAGCGTTGATGAAGTCCGAAGCGGTCTCGCCAACTGTCGTGCAGAGGACCTTGATGATCCAGAACCAGATCGTGATCTCTGGAACCTTGTTGAGGAGCTTGCGGGCGGTGGACGGCTCGTTGGGGGAAGCTGCTGGCGCAGTGGCTGTAGGCATACGGCGGGAGTGTGACCCTCGAAGGTAAGAACTACCTAAGACCGCAGCGTTCTGTCAGTCGACGGCGTCGCGGACCCTGTGGCGCGATTCCTTTGACTCCATGCCTGATGCGCGCAGCAGATCATTGGCAACAAGGCGCATCTGGCCGACCAGCAGGCTGACCGAAAGGCTTGTCGTTTCCTCAAGTGCCTCGCTGCTTGTCGCAGCAGCGCCAAGCACTCGCTCTTGGGCGTCGCTTCTGCCTACGCCGTCATGGAGTGAGATCGCGATGTCCTCAGCTGCGCTTGCCATAGCCCGAATACCTTTCGGCATTGCGGCTGGGACCGAGTCTTCAAGCTCGATCGGCCTACGGGCTGCGCGGGCCAGCGCAACGGCATCCTGCTCGGCGCGCATTCCTTGCCGGGCAGATGTGATGAGAGCCTCGACCTTCTTTCGCTGGCGGCGGTGAACGAGGGTGAAGCGCACTGCGTCCTCTGCTGTGATGAGCGCTTGGCGCTTCTCTTCAGCGTCAGCTTCTGCTGACAGAGCGATTCGGATTGCCGCACTTGCCCCATCAGCGTCTTTGTCAGCTAGGGCTGTCGCAACAGCGCGCAGAGTTCCGGCTAGGCGCGTGTGGATCTGCTCTGAAGTTGCAGTTGCCAACTCGATTGGGTCAACGGGGGAGATGAACAGGGCGAGTATGAAAGCGATCGCGGCCCCGGTGAGGCCGTCTTCAAAACGGGTGATGCCGATCGGGTCACCCGGGATAGCAACCAGTGACACCAGCACGGCTGCGCCAGCTGCCTGCCGCACGGCGAGGGCATCGCCACCTGCAAACACCGCGACGGACATCGCAAGGAAGATGATCAGCGTTAGCTGCCAAGGGCCTGTTCCGACGACTTGGACGACCCCGTCAGCGACGATCAGCCCAAGGCCAATGCCGATCACAAGCTGGGCAGCGCGGCGGATCTGCGTCCCAACGCTGACACCGAGGACGATCACTGTGGCAAGCGGCGCGAAGTACGGGCGAGGGTGACCCCAGAGGTGGTACGACACCCAGTACGAAGCGAGGGCGCCGACAGCAACGAGTGCGTGCCGCGGTGAGCAACGCTTGACGGCATCGAATCTGGTTTTCAACGGGATGTGCTTGAGGCCCGCTTCCTCGATTAGGCCGCTCATTCAAGTCTTGGTTCTACCCGAGCCGCGTCTGATTCGCCCACAGACTCGGATGGAAGCCCGCCGGTAAGCAGAAGTGAGAGCAAGGCAAGGATCGCGACGATCGCGAGCGAGAGCCGGAGCCCCTTGATTTGGGCTGTCATGTAGTGCTCTGCGAGCTTGTCCACTTGATCACCGCTGAGGCCGGCCTGCTGCCCAGCTGCGATTGCCTGCGGCTCAGAGACGACCTGCACGCCGGCCTTTGTTTGCTCAGTGACTTGGGTCTTGACTGAGGCGGGGATTGCAGGGTCGCTGGCGACGCTGTTTTGGAATCCCGTGGTGAGGCTCGCCAGCAAGATCCCGCCGATAAGTGCGGTGCCCAGCGCCATGCCCAGATTCTGCGCTGTGCCTTGAAGCCCGCCTGCTTCGCCGGTTGATTTCTCATCAACCGAACTCATGATGATGTTGCCCAGCTGGCTCATGATCAGGCCAAGTCCTGCACCGGCGACCGCCATGCCAAGAGCGAACGGCCACGACTCAAAGTCAGAGCTGATCTTGCCGACGAGCAGCATTAGTCCGACAGAGAGAACGACCAAGCCAAGGCGGACAGCCAGGCGGGGTGAGTGGCTGGTTGCGATCCGCGGTCCTGCGAGCGCCGCGATGATCATCGCCACGGACAGCGGCAGGATCGCTATTCCAGTGTCGAGTGCGTTCTTCTCAAGGGTGACTTGGAGGAAGACGGGTAGGACGAAGAAGATGCCTCCCAGAACTAGCTGAGTTGCAGTGAGCATCCTGAGGCCAGCCCCCAACTGGGGGATTTTCAGAAGCGACGGCCGCAGCAACGATTGCTTCCCACGCTCCTCAAGGCCGCGGGCGCGGCGCAGGTAGAGGGCGAGGATCGCGAGGCCCAAGCCCACCATGAACGGCGTCGGCGAGAGGCCGAGTGGGGTAACTGTGTGGCCGTTCATGACGGGCGGATTGGTCGGGGTGATGAAGCCCCACTCGCTTGCCTTGAGGATGCCCAGAACGATCAGAGCCATGCCAGAGGCTGTCAGCAAGACATCGACAGGGGAGAGCTTGCCGCCTTCGGGCTTGGTGTTAGCGAGCTTGCGAAGGCCAACGGCAAGGAGGCCGATCACGATCACGGTCTCGGCTGCAAACACGTAGCGCCACGAGAACGTTGTAGTTACATAGCCGCCGATTAGTGGGCCAGCAGCAGCGCCAGCCCCAGCGATGCCGCCGAGAATTCCGTAAGCGACCGCTCTGTCCTTGCCGCTGTAGGTGGCGGCTGTCAAGGCCATGATCGCTGGGATGACGAGAGTCGCGCCGAGGCCTTCAACCAGTGACCAACCGACGAGAAGGACAGGAAGATTTGGGGAAAGCGCGGTTGTGAGGGAGCCCGCCCCGTAGATCAGCAAGCCAATCGCGAACGCCTTTCGGCGGCCAAGTAGATCGCCAAGTCGCCCGCCAGTCATCATGAACGCGGCCATCACAAGTGCGTATGAAGTGATCGCCAGCTGGACGCCGGAAACGGTGGTGTTGAGGTCCTCCACCACGGCGCTGATTGACACATTCATCACTGTCGTGTCGAGCACCATGATGAATTGGGCAGTGGCGAGGACGATTACTGGAACCCACTTGCCCTTGGTCTTAGTAGCTGCGGCGGTGCCCATGTGGGATAAGGGTAACTATGGGTCTGGCGGCCGGGTGGAGGGTGCCAAGGCTCATCTGATGCTCCGATTTGCTGTGTAGTTGTGCCAATGGAAGAGACCTGCCACTCGCCGCTTACCGGAATGGTTGAAGCTGTCCTCGCTAGTGATGGCGTCTTTGTAGACGCTGGCGAGCCAGTGCTGCTCGTCGAGTCAATGAAGATGCACCACGAGGTTGTAGCCCCGTTTGCTGGCCGGGTAACTGCGCTTAGGGTTGCCGAGGGTGACCAAGTTGAAGAGGGCCAAGAGCTCTTTGGTGTGGCCCCAGCAGAGTCAGAGGGTGATGCGCAGGCGGGGTCGGACTCTAGCTCTGAACTCTTCGAGTCAAGCGCGCTTGATGAAGTCCTTCGACGCCGCTCTCTAATTGAGGACGACGCACGGCCAGAGGCAGTTGCCAAGCGACGAGCACTTGGAAGGCGCACCGCGAGGGAGAACATCGCTGACCTGTGTGATGAGGGCAGCTTCTCCGAACAAGGCGGCTTGGCGATCGCAGCTCAGAGGCTCCGCCGCCCAGTCGAGGAGCTGATTGAGAAGACGCCAGCCGACGGAATGGTCTGCGGAGTTGGCACAGTCAATGGGGACCTGTTTAGTGGTCGCTCTGGGCGCTGCGTGGCGATGTCGTACGACTACACAGTCCTTGCTGGAACCCAAGGGGTTCGCAACCACCGTAAGACCGACCGGATGATTGAGCTAGCTGAGCGCCAGCACCTTCCGATCGTTCTGTTCGCAGAGGGTGGAGGTGGCCGGCCTGGCGACACTGACCAGTCAGAGCTCTTCCACCTTGTCGTTCCAACCTTCCGAAATTTTGCTCGGCTGTCTGGTCTCGTTCCTCGGGTCGGCATCGCGTCAGGTCGCTGCTTTGCTGGCAACGCTGCGCTGCTCGGGTGCTGCGATGTCGTGATTGCCACACCTGACGCAACGATTGGCATGGGAGGGCCGGCAATGATCGAAGGCGGCGGGCTTGGCACCTTCACTCCGGAGGAGGTTGGCCCGGCGGCTGACCTTGTTGGCGCTGGTGTGATTGATCTCCTCGTTGATGACGAGGCAGCTGCAGTGGCTGCCGCAAAGAAGTACCTCTCGTACTTCCAAGGCGACACAGCTGAGTGGGCTTCGCCTGACCAAAGCCTTCTGGCAACCCTGATCCCGGCTGACGTAAAGCGTGTCCATGACGCGCGGGCCGTTGTCGACGGCCTATTTGATTTGGACTCAGTTCTTGAACTGCGCCGTGGCTTTGGCAAGGCGATGATCACGGCATTCGCCAGGTTGGAAGGTAGGCCAGTTGGTGTGATCGCCAACGATCCGTCGTTCATCAGTGGTGCGATCGACGCTGAAGCGTCTGAGAAGGCAGCCCGCTTCATTCAGCTCTGTGATGCATTCGGAATCCCACTCATCTCGCTGGTGGACACGCCGGGCTTCATGGTCGGACCTGAATCTGAATTGACCGGGATGGTCCGCAGGTCATCCCGCCTGTTTACAGCTGCAGCTGGAATCAGAGTTCCGTTTGTCAGCGTTGTTGTGCGCAGGGCTTTTGGTCTAGGAGCCCAAGCGATGACGGGTGGCGACTTCCACGCACCGATCATCAACCTTGCTTGGCCAAGCGCTGAGTTCGGGGCGATGGGAGTTGAAGGCGCAGTAAGGCTTGGCTTCCAGCGTGAGCTGGAGGCGATTGAGGACGACGCTGCCCGGGAGCAGCGAGTTGCTGAACTTGTTGAGGCGATACGGGCCCAAAGCAACGCTCTGAACATGGCGACCTTCTTTGAAATTGACGATGTAATTGACCCGGCGACGACCCGTGAGAGAGTCGCGGCGGCGATCGCCTCGGCTCCAACTGTCCCTAGTCCGCTTGAAACCGGTCAGCGCCATCGCCACGTAGACACCTGGTGAGCATGTGAACCTCCCGTGTAATCGGGCGGTTCCCAATTGCTTCATGGCCGCCTGAGCGTTACCATCAGTTCCGATGGGAGATGCAGGCAAGCTAACCGCCAGTCGGCGGACCACAAGTCCTTCTCGGAAGGCGTCCCTGCGTAGGCCGACATTTGCGTCTGCAGTCGTGGTGCTTGCTGGCCTCGCAATGTCGGGATTGGCCTCTGGAGCTGCAACCCCAGGCACCCTTGACTCCACGTTCAACAGCCCTCATCTTGGCGCAAGCGGTGTGGTCGCAAAGGTCGTCACTCTTGATGACGGCTCGGTCCTGATCGGCGGCACATTCAGTCGCTACAACGGGAAGGCTTCAGCCAAGTTCGCCAAGCTCAACTCTGACGGCACTCTGGACGAGGGCTTTGCCGCCGACCTAGGCGTGGCGAGCGGAGCCGACGCGGCTGTCCCGCGCGGGTTCAACTCAAACGTCACCGACTTCGCAGTTCAGAACGACGGCAAGATCGTCGTTGTAGGCCTCTTCACAAAGGTTGGCGGCACCAAGGCCTGCGGAG
>CALJKH010000117.1 GCA_937973575.1 uncultured Solirubrobacterales bacterium
CGAGATAAACATCGGTGACTGGAGTTCAGACGTGTGCTCTTCCGATCTGGCAAGCTCAATGGCTTCGCGGTCCGCGCCCCAGTGCCAACAGGCTCAGTTGTTGACCTCACAGTTGAGTGTGAGCGTGAGACAAGCGTTGAGGAAATCAACGCTGCGTTGAAGGCTGCTGCTGATGGCCCGCTTAGCTCGGTACTTCAGTACACGACGGATCCGATCGTGTCATCGGACATCGTTGGCTCACCGTTCTCTTCAATCGTTGATGGTCAGCTCACAGCTGTAATGGACGGCACCATGCTCAAGGTCGTCACTTGGTACGACAACGAGTGGGGCTACTCCAACCGCGTCGTAGAGCTCGTTCAACAGGTCCTCTAGGACCTGTTGGGCAGCCCTCGGGCGCGAGCGCAACACAACATGGACGGAGTCAGAAGCCTTGAGGAACTGGACCTCGCTGGAAAGCGTGTCCTCGTCCGATCGGACCTAAATGCGCCACTGAACAACGGTGGCATCACGGATGACACAAGAATCCGCGAGGCTCTTCCGACCATTCGTCGCATCCTCGAACAGGGCGCGTCGATTGTTCTAGTTACGCATGTGGGTCGCCCACTTGGCCCGGAGGACACTGAGCTCAGCACTTGGCCAATCGCGCAGCGCCTTGCCAAGTACCTAGGGTCGACAGTGATTGTCGCTGCGGGCACCTCAGGTGACCAGGTCAAGGAGCAGGCGGAGGCTCTTCTCCCAGGTCAAGTTCTGATGCTCGAGAACATCCGGTACGAGGAGGGGGAGACGAAGAACGATCCTGCCCTCGCCGAGTACCTCGCTTCGCTCGCGGACTTCTATGTAAACGACGCCTTTGGTGCTGCGCACCGTGCACACGCTTCAACAGTCGGTGTTACCCAGTTCCTGCCATCGGCCGCCGGCTTGCTCCTTGGTAAGGAGGTAGAGACGATTGAAGGGATGCTCCAAGACCCACAGCGTCCAATGGTCGCAATTGTTGGCGGCTCCAAGGTCAGCGACAAGATTGCAGTGCTTGAGCGCTTCCTTGATGTAGCCGACCGAGTTCTTGTCGGTGGGGCAATGGTCTTCCCGCTCCTTAAGGCGCAGGGCCACACTGTTGGCGACTCGCTCTGCTCTGACGCTGACGCTTCACACGCTGAGGCTGCGCTGGCGAAGGTTGCTGCCGGCTGCAAGGCGACGCTTGAACTCCCGGTGGACCTCGTCCTAGGGCGTGAGTTTTCACCTGACACTGAGGTCCAGTCGCTTGACGGCGTAGACGTTCCCGACGGCTGGATGGGCCTCGATGTCGGTACCAAGACGGCAGCCAGCTACGCAGCTGCAGCAATCGCTGCTGGCACTGTCTTCTGGAACGGCCCAATGGGTGCTTTCGAACTTGCGCCATTTGCCAACGGCACCCGCACTGTGGCCGAGGGAGTCGCAGCAAGCAAGGGCAAGACTGTTATTGGCGGTGGTGACAGCGCCGCGGCAATCGCCCAATTTGGCCTTGCAGACCGCGTTGACTGGATTTCCACCGGTGGTGGAGCAGCACTTGAACTGATCGAGGGGAAGAAACTTCCCGGAGTGGAGGCATTACGCAAATGAGCAGGAAGCCGTTGATCGCAGGTAACTGGAAGATGCACAAGACAGTTGCCGAATCCGAGAAGTTCATCCAAGGCCTTCTGCCTCGGATTACGACTGCTGACTCAGTTGATGTCGCAATCTGCCCTCCGTTCACCTCACTTGAGGCCATGGTGGATTCAACCCGCGGATCCCGTGTTGAGGTCTACGCTCAAAACATGCACGAAGAAGCCTCTGGCGCCTTCACAGGTGAGATCTCAGCTGACATGCTCACAACCCTTGATGTGCACGGTGTGATCCTCGGCCACTCCGAGCGCCGCGCCTACTTCAACGAGACGGACGAGGCTCTCGCAGCCAAGGTCGTCGCCGCCCTTGAAGCCGAACTAAAGCCACTGCTGTGCGTCGGCGAGACTGACGATGAGCGCGAAGCTGGCACCACTGAGGACCGCCTCCGCACTCAGATCACGGAAGGCCTGTCACGGATCAGCGACGAGGACCTCGAGAAGGTGGCGATCGCCTACGAGCCAGTCTGGGCGATTGGCACTGGCAAGGTGGCAACACCGGACCAAGCTCAAGAGGCCTGCGCATTCATCCGCTCCCTCCTTGCAGAGCGCAGTGATGCAGCTGCAGAGAAGGTCCGCATCCTTTACGGCGGGTCAGCTAAGCCAGACAACGCTGCGGAGCTTCTCGCTCTGCCTGACGTTGACGGCCTTCTGATCGGTGGCGCTTCGCTGGAGCCAGATTCATTCGGCGACATGGTGGCTGCCAGCTGATGACAATCCCGGGCGGAGCGGAGTCAATCCCCGCCCAGCGGGCAGTCCTGATCATTCTCGACGGTTGGGGGCTCGCCCCTGACGGTCCGGGCAATGCTGTCTCCCAGGCCAACACACCCGTCTTTGACGAGCTGTGGTCGACCTACCCACACACGACCCTCACAGCCTGCGGCCCAGCAGTCGGCCTGCCTGAGGGGCAGATGGGCAACAGCGAAGTTGGGCACTTAAACCTTGGTGCCGGCTCTGTGGTTCGCCAAGACTTGATGCGCATTGACGAAGCTGTCGCTGACGGCCAGTTCGATGAGAACGAAGTTCTGTCGAACGCCTTCCGTGGTTCCGACCGGACCCACCTGGTTGGCCTCGTCTCAGACGGTGGAGTCCACTCAAGCCTCGAGCACCTAGTAGCCCTGATCAAGGCTGGTGCTGAGTCAACAGCTGGCGAGGTGATCGTCCACGCCTTCACCGATGGCCGCGACACTCTTCCTAAGAATGGCGCCGGCTACCTGAAGCAAGTAGAGGAAGCCTGTGCGCGCGCTGGAAACGCTCGGATCGGCAGTGTGATCGGTCGCTACTTCGGGATGGACCGCGACAAGCGCTGGGACCGGGTCCAGAAGGCCACAGATCTGCTGCTGCACGGCACCGGCGAGTTCGCAGCCGCCACAGCTGTCGAAGCAGCGGAGGCAGCCTATGCGCGCAACGAGACTGACGAATTCATCCTGCCCACGGTCATTGGTGAAGACACCGAGATCCGCCCGGGCGACTCAGTTATCTGCTTCAACTTCCGCCCTGACCGCATGCGTGAGATCGTCCAAGCATTGGCTGATCCCAACTTCGCTGATGTGGACCGCCGTGGCGCAGCCCATGTCACGAACCTGTCGACCATGACCGAGTACGTCGAGGGTTGGTCATTCCCGATTGCCTTCCCGCCGCACCACCCTGACGTGACGATGTCTTCTGTAATCGCACAGGCTGGTTTGAAGCAGCTCCATGTTGCAGAGACTGAGAAGTACCCACATGTGACCTACTTCTTTAACGGTGGGGAAGAGACGCCTTATGACGGCGAACGCCGGGAGATGGTCCAGTCCCCGCGCGATGTAGCCACCTACGACCAGAAGCCCGCTATGAGCGCCCCCGAGGCGGCAGCGGCCTTTGTGAATGCCTGGAATGAGGATGGGGCTGGGTTTGGAATCATCAACTTTGCCAACGCAGACATGGTCGGCCACACTGGCTCGATCCCCGCTGCGATTGAGGCAGTTGAGACAGTCGACAGCTGCCTAGGTGAGGTTGTCACCGCGGTTCACGCCTCAGGCGGTGTCTGCGTCGTCACCGCTGACCATGGGAATGCCGACAACATGCTTGAGCCAGACGGCAGTCCTAACACTGCCCACTCTTTGAACCCTGTGCCGTTGATCGTCACCTCGCCAGTCGGGGAGTTGAGCGAGGGCGGGATCCTCGCTGATGTGTCGCCGACAATCCTCAAACTGCTTGGAATCCAGCAGCCCGTTGGAATGACGGGCACATCCCTTGTCCGGGCCTAGGTTCTACCCCGCTACTTAGGGACCTTCAAGGGCTTTCCTTGGCAACTGCCCGACCGTAGACTCGGCGCTCGTGGAGGCTGCAACAGACCGCATAAGGACGATTCCTGACCCGCAGGAGCCAGTGCCACTCGTCGCATGGCCAACTCTTGCGCTGTTCATCGTGGCTGGGCTGCTGTACATCGGTTCTTGCGTACTAGCGGTGAGTCACAAGATCCCGTGGCCGCTTGCAACAGCGATTAACGCAGTTGCCGGCTACCTGATGTTCACGGTGACCCATGAGGCCTCACACCATGCGGCGTCTGCAAACAGTCGCCTCAACTTGTGGCTCGGGCGCTTTGCCATGCCCTTTTTTGCTCCGCCAATTGGCTTCCGTGCATTTCGCTTTATCCATATGCAGCACCATCAGCACACGAACAAGACCGACGGGAGCGATCCTGACGAGTGGACGATGGGCGGGAGCAACCCCATTTCAACGCTGGCACGGTGGTTCACGCTCGATCTGCATTACGTCACTTGGTACGCGCCCAAGTTCAAGAAGCGGCCAGTTGCCGAGCGTCGGGAGGCTCTAGTTGAAGGCGGGCTCTGGCTGGCGGTCGTTGTTGGCCTGATTGTGAGCGGCAATTTCTTCTGGTTGTTGGTGCTCTACCTGCTGCCAAGCCGCCTAACGATTGGGTTCCTTGGCTGGGCGTTTGACTACCTTCCACACACTGGGTTGGACGCAACTCCAAAGGAGGACCGCTTCCAAGCCACTCGCAATCGTGTCGGCTACGAGCGGCTAATCAAATGGGGTCTGCTCTACCAGAACTACCACCTTGTTCACCACCTTCATCCTGTTGTTCCGTTCTATCGGTACATCCGTGTTTGGCGCAAAGCGGAGGACGAGTATTTGGCCAACGGGCCTGCACTCTCAACGCTAAACGGCAGGCCTCTTACAGTTGACGAATATCGCCAACTGCGCCACCTCCAAGATCACCACTAGACGTGCCTGACAGGTTTGAAATCACATCCCGTGCAACGGGATCACAGGCCCGTACGGGCGTACTCAAGCTCCAGCATGGCGAGGTCCGCACGCCAGCGTTCGTGCCGCTCGCAACCAAGGGCACTGTTAAGTCGCTGACTCCAACTGATGTGGAGTCGCTCGGCTTTGAGATGGTCCTTGGCAACACCTTCCACCTAATGCTCGCTCCAGGTGCCGACCTCGTGGACTCCTTCGGTGGCCTTGGCGAGTTCATGCGCTGGCCCGGGCCGATCATCACTGACTCAGGCGGCTTCCAAGTCTTCTCAATGGGCCACGGCACTGTTGCCGACGAGGTCAAGGGGCGAAACAGTGGCCACCGCCAGGGCAGCATTCTTGGGATTGATGAGGATGGAGTCCGCTTCCGGTCTTACATCGACGGCTCAAAGATGTTCATGGGTCCTGAGACCTCAATGGAAGTGCAGGCAAAGCTTGGCTCCGACATTGCCCTTGTCTTTGATGAGTGCACCCCGTTCAATGTCACCCGCGACTACACGGCCAAGTCCACAGAGCGCACCCACCGCTGGCTTGACAGGTGCCTCTCGTGGCATCAGGAGCACGGGCCGGAGTGGCAGCAGGTTTACGGCATTGTCCAAGGTGGCGTCTACGAGGACATGCGCCGCGAGTCAGCTGAGGCGATCGCTTCGCGTAACACTGGTGGTATAGCCATTGGTGGTTCGCTGGGGGAGAACAAGCCACAGATGTACGAGGTCGTCAGCTGGGCAACGGACACTCTTGACCGTGTCGCCCCGGACAAGCCACGCCACCTTCTGGGCATTGGTGATGTTGACGATCTGATCCGCGGCGTTGAGCTCGGCATTGACACCTTCGACTGCGCAATGCCAACCAGGATTGGCCGGCACGGCACTGCCGTTGTGCCGAACCCCGATAAGCGCTGGCGGCTTGATCTAACTCACGCGACAGGTAGGCACGACCATGGGCCACTTGTTGAGGGCTGCGGCTGCCCAGCTTGCGCTGGAGGCTTCTCACGGGCCTACATCCATCACCTTCTCAGGCAGAAGGAACACACTGCGATGCACCTGCTGACAATGCATAACCTCTTCTTCATCGCGCGGCTGATGGACCTACTCCGCGACGCCGTGGCCAACGATTCACTCGCCTCAGTCGCAGCGGAGCTGCGCGCCGGCAAGTCCCCCTGGGAAGTGGCTGCGGCCTAGTCTCGTCGCTCATCGCCGCCTTGCGTTTCAAGAATGGGGGGGGTAATCTTCCGTTATGCAAACCTCCAGAGGGTTAACGGTTTATCTGGCTACAGCAGCGGCCGTTATTGCGTCATACGGTGGCCTGCTCGGTTTGTCCGGGGCCTCAGCAGCCGGTCTGTCCGGTTGTGACTGCTGGAGTACCGATAATCCTGTCCTCAACGTTCAGCTCTATGCGGGCCAGTGGCCTGCTGGAAGTGTTCTGACACTCGATCCGCGGCTTCGTGTCGAGGTGAGTACGAATTCCACATTCATAGCTCGTGACCGCAAGGTAGACGGAAACTGGAGGTTCAGCCGGATCACCGTGCGCGCCGAGAGAGGTCTATTCCT
>CALJKH010000118.1 GCA_937973575.1 uncultured Solirubrobacterales bacterium
GCACCAAAGCGGTCGGTGTGGCAGGAGTTGTGGTCGCAGTGGCGCTAGCACTTGTCTCGCCCGTCGACAACACCCTGCGCGTCAAGAGCGACGAGCGGGACATCGCAGCCAATGTTCGCAACGACCTTCGCCCTGGCGACCTGATCATCAGCGGGCAGCCCGAGCAGACGCCTCTGGGCTGGTACTACCTGCCGGCAGGCCTCCAGTTTGCCGACCCAATGGGCAGGACTCCCGACCCCCGCATGCTCGACTGGGTGGATGCCGTGAAGCGCATTAATGCCGCCCAACCTGCCCCCACTTACGCCAAGTTGATCGGCTCAATGCCGAAGGGTTCGCGCGTCCTGATGATCCGCCCCCTCACGATTACAAGGTCAAATTGGACTCAACCTTGGACAGCGGCAATACGCCTACGTTCAGCTCAGTGGAGCGGTTTGCTTTCGCGGGACCCACGGCTAGTAGAGTTAAAGGCCGTTCCGTGGTTCTACATATCGCCGTCGGGTGTTGGTAACTCAGCAGTGCTCTACGAAAAGCGCTCCTGAAGGTTTCCAGCCCGCAACGGCGAAAGTGCACCGAACACGCCCATTTCCGCCCGACGCCCGTAGACCGAGAGATATGACTTCACCAAATCCCCCAATTACTCCTGAAAAGCCCGTAGTCGTCCTCGGCGGAGGTCCTGCTGGCCTCACCGCTGGTTACCTGATGGCCAAGCGCGGCCAGCCAGTAATCGTTCTCGAGGCAACCGACATGCTCGGCGGCATTGCTCGTACTGAGATCCGCGATGGTTACCGCTTCGACCTTGGCGGCCACCGCTTCTTCACCAAGGCTGATGAAGTCAACGCCCTCTGGGACGAAATCATGGGTGACGAGTTCCTCAAGCGTCCGCGCATGTCACGGATCTACTGGAACAAGAAGTACCTCGACTACCCACTTCAGGGCATGGACGTAATCAAGAAGCTTGGTCCGATCGAGCTTATGCGCGCCGGCCTTTCATACCTTTGGGCTGCGATTACTCCCAACGGCAACGAGGACAACCTCGAGCAGTGGGTTTCAAACCGCTTCGGCAAGCGCCTCTACACCCTGTTCTTCAAGAGCTACACCGAGAAGGTCTGGGGCGTGCCATGCACGGAGATCCAGGCTGAGTGGGCTGCCCAGCGCATCAAGGGCCTCTCATTCTTCTCAGCTGCCAAGTCAGCGTTCTTTGGCAACAAGGGCAACAAGATCAAGTCACTGATCGACGAGTTCAACTACCCACGCTTCGGCCCAGGCCAGATGTGGGAGCGGATGAGCGAGAAGATCGTTGAGCGCGGCGGCGAAGTTCGGATGAACATGCCCGTCTCGAAGATCAACGTCCGTGACGGTGTTGTCGTAAGCGTCACCGCTGGTGGCCAGGAGATCGAGTGCAGTCAGGTTGTTTCATCACTGGCACTGCGCAACACGGTCGGCTTTGCAGACCCAACCCTTCCAGCTGAGATTCAGGACGCAGCTAAGGGCCTCCGTTACCGCGACTTCCTCACAGTTGGCCTTGTGCTTGAGGTTGATGACGTGATCAACGACCCATTCCCGGACAACTGGATCTACATCCACGAGCCCGACGTAACCGCAGGCCGCATCCAGAACTTCCGTTCATGGAGCCCATGGATGGTCCCTGACCCAGATGTAAACGAGACCTGCATTGGCCTTGAGTACTTCTGCTTCGAAGGCGACGAGCTTTGGGAGATGGACGACCAAGACCTAGTTGAGCTTGGCAAGCGCGAGCTCGCGCAGCTTGGCCTCGGTGATTCAAGCCGCGTCAAGCAGGGCTTCGCGGTCCGGGTTGAGAAGGCCTACCCGATGTACGACCCGGACTACGACGTTCGCGTCCAGGTAATCCGCGACTGGCTCGAGACTGTGCCAAACCTTGTCCAGGTTGGCCGTAACGGACTTCACCGCTACAACAACTCAGACCACTCAATGCTCACCTCAATGCGCGCAGTTGAGAACATCCTCGACGGTGCCGGCCATGACATTTGGGCCGTCAACGCTGAGAGCGCTTACCACGAGGAAGACGAGGACGCCAAGGAGATTCAGCCGTACATCAATGCTCCTGAGCCGAAGTCAATGGAGAAGCCTCTCAACCAGTAGTTCAACTCAGTTTCAGCAGTACCGGGGCCGCCATGTGCGGCCCTTTTCTTTGGGCCCCGGCTTGGACCTAGACCTTGGACGACGGCACAGGTAATGTCCGGGCTGCAGTTGCCCCGACCGTTCCCAGAAGAGAGTTTGAGATGAGCTTTAATCGCTCCCGCCGCACCACTAAAGCCGCGTTTAGCCTGATTGCCGTGGTTGCCTCGCTCGCTTTCGCCGGGTCGGCAAGCGCAGAGACAAATGGGACGCTTACTTACTCGGTTGCTGACGGTGAGGTGACGATTACCGGCTGTGACGGTGGGGCAGCCGCTTGCCCGACCAGTTTGGCCATCCCGGCGACGATTGATGACAAGCCTGTCACCTCGATAGCGGACTCAGCTTTCCTCGATGCGGTCAACCTTGAGACTGTCACCATTGCCGACAGCGTTACCAGCATCGGAAAGTTGGTTTTCGGTCGCGACTACGCGTTGACTTCGGTCACTCTGCCGAGCGGACTGACGACCATCAGCGAGAACCTGTTCCGTGGCGCGACCGCCCTTTCAAGCGTCAACATTCCCGAGGGCGTCACAACGATTGAGACTGCGGCCTTCTTCAACACCCAGCTCCTGCGGAGCGTGACCCTTCCAAGCACCTTGAAGACCTTGGGCGGCGCTGCTTTCCAGGGCTCAGGCCTCACAACGTTGACGATTCCCAGTGGTGTGGAATCACTTGGAATCTGCGCGTTCATGTGGAACACGAGCCTCGCTACGGTGACGATCCCGAAGAGCGTTGTTTCGATCGGAGCAGAAGCGTTCAGGGGAAATTTCAGCTTGAAGGAGGTCACCTTCCAAGGCGACGCGCCAAGCATGGGCAGCAATGTCTTTGAGTTTGATCCAGTTGAAGCGCAGGCCACCGTTGCCCACTCTGCACTGAAGGGCTTCGGCACGGAGGGCGCGGACTTCCATGGTCTGGTCGTCCACTATGCACTTGAAGTCGTTTACTCGATCGCGGACGACAAGGTTTCAATCACGAGCTGCATCGGTGGCGCCGGAGGGTGCCCCGAAGTGATGGTGCTTCCCTCGACGATCGAAGGCCTGCCCGTAACGAAGATCGGGTTCGGCGCTTTCTACACGGCATGGGGAATCAAGAGCATCACTCTTCCCTCCACGCTCACTGAGATCGGCGGCTACGCATTCGGGTTCAACTGGGGACTCACTTCGGTTTCGATTCCCGCAAGCGTGACCAAGATCAACGAGTCTGCATTCGCCAACGACAAGAACCTCGCCAACGTCAATTTCGCCGGTAATGCACCCGAGCTCGGCACGAATGCATTCAGCGGACTTCGCAGCGGCGCCAAAGCGAGCCTCGCAACCACCTCACTTACCGGGTTTGGGTTCAACGGCGACCTGTTCGGAGGACTGGCCGTGAGCGGGGGACCTGACCGCCCGCCCTACACCTACTTCGTCGGCAGTGAGTCGGTGATCATTACCGGCTGCCTGGGCGGTGTCGCAGCCTGCCCGGCGACCCTGGTGATCCCGGCGAGCATTGAAGGCAAGCCGGTTACGGTCGTGGACTCAGAGGCCTTCTATGGCTCGCCGACCCTGACCGACGTCACGCTTCCAGACACGGTCACATCCATCGGTAACGGTGCGTTCTTCTTCGTACCGTTGAAGAGGATCACGCTTGGAGAGGGACTCAAGGAAATCGGATACGCGGCTTTCGCGTACACATCACTTACGAGCATTACTTTCCCCGCAAGCCTCACGAGCATTGCGTCCCAAGCGTTTGCGCCTGCGGACCAGCTTTCAGACGTGATCTTCCAAGGGAATGCGCCCACGGTGGGCTCGGGCGCGTTGGTTAATGTCGCCCAAGGCGCCACTGCCACACTTGCCAGCCCATCGCTGACAGGTTTTGGCCTCAACGGTGACACGCTCGAGGGGCTAGTCATCCGCGGGGGTGTCTTCAAGGCGCCGACGCTGGCTGGTGTTCCGACTGAGCCGACCAAGTCCACCTCGGCCACATTCACCATCAACGGTGACGATGCGGCGACGTTCAAGTGTTCTCTAGACGGTGGGCCCTATCTGGCATGCGCCAGTCCATTCAGGGTGAGAAGGCTTGCCCCGGGTGATCACACTCTCAGCGTTACGCAGGCGGGTGCGGCAGGCAGCGAAAGTGTCCCTGTTGTGGCCAACTGGACGGTTACCGAGCTTGATGCGCCGCGGTTGCTGTCGAAGGTTGGTTTGAGGTTCAACTTCAAGACGCGCGTAACGACCCTTTCGCTTAATGCTGCGGCTGATGAAGGCTCGGCCAACTCGATTAAGTGGATTGAGTACTCAAACCACCCGAAGCGTCCTGCTGCGAATGCAGTTCAGGCTCCCTCAAGGATTCGCGCTTATGCACCGACGGTGAGCCTTACTCCCGGGCAGGTTGCCTTCTGGGTCCGCTTTAAGGACACCAACCTGCAGTGGTCGGGCTGGTACAGGACCCGCTTCAAGCCAGGCGCGATCGGCTGGTAGCTACTCCAAGACTCTGAGTAGGTGAGGGGCCGCCGTGTGCGGCCCTTTTCTTTGGGCTCGTTTGCCTTTTGAAAACAGGCAAACCTCTGTGTATGGTTTGAGGCTCCGCAAAACGCTCTCAACCCCAGAAAGAACTCCCTTTGACTCCTTCGCTTCGCACCCGCCGTCTAGTACTCGCCCTCGCCGCCAGCCTTGCGGCCTTCGCCGCAATGGCCCAGGCTCCCGCTGATTCATCCGCCAATGGCCTCACCTTGCACGTCTGTGCCGTTCTGGATTCGGCAAAGGTCAGCTGTTGGGGTGATGACGACAGCGGCCTGCCGCATGAGACGCCAGGGATTACAACCGCTGTACAAGCGACTGGTTCTTTCTTTGGGGCCAGCTGTGCGGTGTTGACTTCCGGCAAGGTCAACTGTTGGGGCGGAAATGGCTGGGGGGAGCTTGGTGATGGCACGAAATCCGGAAAGAGAACACCTGTCGAGGCGTCGGGAATCTCAAATGCCCTTCAGGTGAGCGCTGGCTACCAACACGTGTGTGCTGCGTTGGCCTCGGGCAAGGTCAACTGTTGGGGCAGTAACACCAACGGGCAACTTGGCAACGGCTCAACTAGTCAATCGCTTGTACCAGCCGAGGTATCGGGCATTTCGTCTGCCAGGCAGGTAAGCGCCGGCGAGGCCCACACCTGTGCTGTCTTGATCTCCGGCAAGGTCAACTGTTGGGGGTATAACAACAAGGGACAGCTCGGTGACGGTTCATACACCAACAGCACTGTGCCGGTTGAGGTGTCGGGAATTACGAATGCGACCGAGGTAAGCGCCGGCGGTTCATTCAGCTGTGCACTCTTGACGACCGGCAAGGTCAAGTGTTGGGGATCGAACACCAAATGGCAGCTTGGCACGACGTACTTCCCGCCAGGCGGAGGCGACCCGATTTTCTGGACCAATGTGCCACGTGAAATCCCGGGCCTTTCCGATGTGAAGCAGGTGAGCGCTGGCTGGCAACACGCCTGCGCTTTGCTGCCTTCCGGGAAGGTCAACTGCTGGGGTGAAGGTGAAGGAGGTGGGCTCGGCAGTGGCTCCCAGGACCAAACGGCTGTGCCTTCTGAGGTGTCGGGTATCTCCACTGCAAAGGGGATAGTCACCGGCCAAAGAAGCGGTTGTGCTGTGTTGGCTTCCGGCAAAGTCAACTGCTGGGGACTCAACGAGAACGGCCAGCTTGGCAACGGCGAGTCCGATTCGAGAGGCTCAAAAAACAGTGCTGTTCCAGTTGAGGTCCACAACCTTTCAACTGCCGCGAACCTTGAGTTTGACCTCACAGCCCCTGCTGCACCTGTGCTTTCTGGTGTCCCCAGTAATCCGACCGATAGCAAGTCGGCTGAGATCGGCTTTACGGCTGAGGGTGGAACTGTCTCTCGGTGCTCTGTCGACGGCGCTCCTTTCGAAGTTTGCACTTCCCCCTCAACGCTGACCAACCTTGCGCCCGGTGACCACACGTTTAGCGTCACCCAGACTGATGCCTTGGGCAATGTCAGCGAGCCTGCCACGGCCGCTTGGACTGTTGTTGAGGTTGGGGCGCCAACGCTGCTTTCGCCAATCCACCTCAGGTTTAACTTCAAGACCCGAGTGACCACGCTGAGGCTGAATGCTGTTGCTGACACGACAATCCCTGGCAACTCGGTTGAGTTGGTTGAGTACTTCAGCCACTGGATGCGCCCCGGGCCGCATGCACGGAGGAACTCGCGCAAGGTCCTGGCCTATGCGCCAACTGTGAAGCTCCCGACAGGAGAGATTGCGTTCTGGGTTCGCTTCAAGGACACCAGAGGCAAGTGGTCGGGCTGGTACCGCACGCGTGTTAAGCATGGTGCGCTCGGCTGGTAGCCGCGTCGAGAGCCTAAGTAGGTGAGGGGCCGCCATGTGCGGCCCTTTTCTTTGCGGCTCGGTATTGTTTGAGGCTCCGCAAAAGTCTCACCAGCCCAGAAAGAACCCCCAAATGCCCTCACTCCGCACCCGCCGCACCGCCCTATCGGCAATAAGTTCACTCACCATCCTTTGCTCCCTTGCTTTTGCCAACGCAGCAGAAGCTGCCACGAGTGGTTACCTCTCTTATGAGGAGGTGGGTGGGTACGCCTACATCAACGGCTGTGACGGGCCATGTCCGGACTCGCTGGAGATCCCAGCGACAATTGAGGGACTACCGGTAGCCAACGTTCTCGCGGACTCCTTCGCGAGCGCAACGGGGGTAACAAGCCTCACCCTCGACGAAGGGCTGACCACGATCGGGACGAGCGCGTTTTCCGGAATGACGGGTGTAAAGACAGTCAGCCTCCCAAGCACTCTGACCTCAATTGGGGGTAACGCCTTCGGTGGAATGTCTGGTGTAACGAGCCTCACCCTCCCAGACGGATTGCAATCAATTGATGTCGGTGGGCTTTCCGGGATGAGTGGCATCAAGAGCATCACTCTGCCTGCAGGCCTAACCAGCATCGGGGGTCAAGCGTTCTACGGGATGAGCAGCCTCAAGGCGGTCTACTTCCTTGGGAATGCTCCGTCAGTTGGACAGGAGGCGTTCCAGGGAGTGGCATCAGGCGCGCGGGCGTACATCTCCAGCGGTGATCTGACCGGCTACGGGGGTGAGGGGGCTGACTTCAACGGCTTGGCTGTTACCTACGACGCCACGGCACCGGGAGCCCCTGGTTCCTTCGCCGCCGAAGATGCGCTTGTGAGCAACCCAGTCAGCACAACGGTTGACTTCACTTTGGCTGAAGAGGGCGGAACGGTTGAGTGCCGCTTCAACGATGGCGAGTGGGGTGCTTGCACGAGTGTTGATGGCACCGCGGGCAAGTTCACCGTCACTGACCTGACTGGCGGCGAGCAGAGCATTTCCGTTCGTCAGACTGACTACGCAGGCAACACCAGTGAAGTTGGAAGTGTCTACCTCGCACCAAAGTTGATTGGTGGTCCTGTCGGCAGCGTGGTCAAGGGAAACGGAGTGGCATTCCAGATCGCACACGCGGAGGGAGCGACTCTGCTGTGCAAGCTTCGGACAGTGCTCTCCTATGCAGACTATGCCCCTTGCCAAGACTGGGTTGACAACGGGTCGTTCAGCAGTGACCCCCAGGGAAGCAGTTACTCTCACATCTCACTTGAGCCGGGCGAAACGGCCAATGGGCTAACTACACGCACCTTGACGGCGTGCGGATTCGGGTCCTGCGCGGGAGGCGACGGCAACAACACGCTCGCCTTCGAGCAGGTGATCAACGGCCAGACGTCGCTTGAGTCGAAGGCCACTTGGACACAGGACACGACAGGGCCAAACGCTCCGACATTTTCGGGTAAGCCTGACTCCTTCACTAAGTCGCGCTCGGCCTCAATCGGCTTCACCGCCGACGAAGCAAACGTGACATTTGAGTGTTCGGTTGACGATGGCGCCTACTCGGCCTGCACGTCACCGCAGTCGTTCAGTGACCTTCCCGACGGCGCGCACAGCCTCGCTGTCAAGGGCACTGACGCCCTCGGCAACGTTGGCACTGAGGGCAAGGCCTCTTGGACAGTTGACACTGTTGCTCCGGGGCCGCCTACTGTGACGTCCCCTGGCAGCTCCAACTCTTCCGGCACGACCATGCCGTTCAATGCGACGGGCGAAGCCGGTGCCACATTCTGGTGCAGTCTCGATGGTGGCGAGTTTGTGAGCTGCCCGAAGGCGACGCCCGGCCCTGGCGACCAGAGCACGCTAACTGTGGGTTGGAACACCAAGCTCCACTGGGGCGAAGCCTCAGATTGGGCTTCACTCAAGTGGGGGACCCGCTTGCCTTACGGTGGTGGCTACATGTATTGGGTTGCAAATAGGGACCGCTCAGAGTTTCCTGATGGCGCAACCCTTGCCGCGATCTGGGCGGGTAACAGCGCTAGCGAGGTTTACGGTAAGTCGTGCGCGAACTTCAACTCGACTGTTGGGGCTTGGGGATACAAGTTGATCGTTGGCGTTCCCGGAGATAGCCAACCAACGGTTTACAACAGCTTCGACGCTGACTGCTCGAGCACTTTGGCTGAAGTTCAGCCCTCCGCGCCGGCGCAGTTCTCCTCGTTGGGCGCGGGTGACCACACACTTCTCGTCAAGCAGGTTGATGCTGCTGGTAATGAGTCGCAGGTTACGTCCAAGAATTGGTTTGTAGGTGAGGTTGGAGCGCCGCGCTTGCTGTCGAAGGTCGGCCTGAAGTTCAACTTCAAGACGAAGGTCACGACCTTGAGCCTCAACGCTGTCGCTGACACGCGCGTGCGTGGTAACTCGATCAAGTGGGTTGAGTACTCAAACCACCCGAAGCGGCCTGCTGCGAATGCAGTTCAGGCTCCGTCAAGGATTCGTGCTTACGCACGCACCGTCAACCTGACGCCCGGTCAGGTTGCCTTCTGGGTTCGCTTCAAGGACACCCACCTCAAGTGGTCGGGCTGGTACAGGACCCGCTTCAAGCCGGGCGCGATCGGCTGGTAGCTAGTCCAAGATTGTGAGTAGTGAAGGGGCCGCGATGTGCGGCCCCTTTCTCTATGGCGTTCCTGTCAAGATGGACTGCATGACTTCTAACTCTTTTGACGCCCTCAAAACCTTCAGCCACGGTGGCCGTGACTGGGAATACTTCGACATTCAGGCGCTCAGCGACCGCTACGACGTCGCTCGCCTTCCATTCAGCCTTCGCGTGCTGCTGGAAAACCTCCTCCGCAACGAAGATGGCGTGTCAGTCCGGGCTGCAGACATTGAGGCACTCGCAGGTTGGGATGCCAAGGCAGAACCGTCAAAGGAGATTGCGTTTGCTCCAGCACGCGTAGTCATGCAGGACTTCACCGGTGTGCCAGCAGTGGTTGACCTCGCAGCGATGCGTGACGCAATGGGTGCCCTCGGTGGCGACCCGCAGAAGATCAACCCACTGGTGCCAGCAGAGCTTGTAATTGACCACTCTGTCCAGGTCGACTCCTTCGGCGCAGCAGCCTCGTTTGCCCGTAACGCTGAGCTTGAGTTTGACCGCAACCACGAGCGCTACTCATTCCTGAAGTGGGGCCAAGGTGCCTTTGACGGCTTTGCTGTAGTCCCACCAGACACGGGCATCGTCCACCAGGTAAACGTTGAGTACCTGTCACGCGTTGTCTTCAAGGACGACGAGTCAGGCCGCGCATGGCTTGACACGGTCGTCGGCACCGACTCCCACACGACGATGATCAACGGCCTTGGCGTCCTTGGCTGGGGTGTTGGTGGCATTGAGGCTGAGGCAGCGATGCTCGGCCAAGCAATGCCAATGCTGATCCCCCGCGTTGTAGGCGTGAAGCTGGAAGGCAAGCTGCCAGAGGCTGCGACTGCCACCGACCTTGTACTCACCCTCACCGAGCAGCTGCGCGCCCATGGCGTTGTTGGCAAGTTCGTTGAGTTCCACGGTGACGGCCTTGCCAGCCTCCCATTGGCTGACCGCGCGACGATCGGCAACATGAGCCCGGAGTTCGGCTCAACCTGCGCGATCTTCCCAGTCGACGCTGAGACTCTGCGCTACCTCCGCTTCACCGGTCGCGATGAGGACCACGTCCAGTTCGTTGAGGCTTACGCCCGTGCGCAGGGCATCTTCCATGAGCCAGGCCAAGAGTCGCCAGTCTTCAGCGAAGAGCTGGTCCTTGACCTCTCCACAGTTGTGCCGTCCATCGCTGGCCCTAAGCGCCCGCAGGACCGTGTTTCACTGACTGACGCCCGTGGCGCCTACGAGGCAGCACTGACTGCCCGCGCTGAGGAATCAGGCGGCACAGCGCTGAAGGAAGCTGTCGCAGTCAAGCTTGAGAACGGCGCCGAGTTCGACCTCCGTGACGGAGCAGTCGTGATCGCAGCGATCACCTCCTGCACCAACACCTCAAACCCGTCGGTAATGGTTGGCGCTGGCCTCCTCGCCCGCAACGCTGTCGCCAAGGGCCTGCAGGTGAAGCCTTGGGTTAAGACATCGCTCGCCCCAGGCTCACTAGTTGTGACCAGCTACCTCGACAAGGGTGACCTGACGAAGGACCTTGACGCCCTCGGCTTCAACCTCGTCGGCTATGGCTGCACTACCTGCATTGGTAACTCAGGGCCGCTGCCAGCGGAGATCAGCCAAGCAGTCCAAGACGGTGGGCTGGATGTAAGCGCAGTCCTCTCCGGCAACCGCAACTTCGAAGGCCGGATCAACCCTGATGTAACGATGAACTGGCTTGCCTCACCGCCACTCGTTGTTGCTTATGCCCTCGCAGGCACGATGGAGATTGACTTCTACTCCGACCCGATCGGCGAGGATGCTGACGGCAACGATGTGATGCTCGCTGACATTTGGCCAACTCCGCAGGATGTTGCGGCCAAGGTCGAAGAGTGCCTTGCCTCAGACATGTTCCGCAGCGGTTACGCAGGCGTGTTTGAAGGCGACGAGCGTTGGCAGGGCCTGCAGTCCCCAACCGGTGACAGGTTCGAATGGGACAAGGAGTCGACCTACATCAGGCAGGCGCCCTACTTCGAAGACCTGCAGCCAACCCCGGCACCGACTGAGGCGATCACTGGCGCCCGCGTACTCGCGCTGCTTGGTGACTCGGTTACGACCGACCACATCAGCCCAGCTGGTGCGATCCGCAAGGACGGCCCAGCCGGCCGCTGGCTTCAGGAGAACGGCGTTGAGCCGGTTGACTTCAACTCCTACGGCTCACGCCGTGGCAACCACGAGGTGATGGTGCGTGGCACGTTCGCAAACATTCGCCTCCGTAACCTGCTCGCCCCCGGTACTGAGGGTGGCGTAACCCTTCACCAGCCAAGCGGCGAAGAGCTGTCGATCTACGACGCAGCCATCAAGTACGAGCAGGAGGGTGTGCCACTGGTCGTCCTCGCTGGCGTCGAGTACGGCTCAGGCTCATCACGCGACTGGGCTGCAAAGGGCACCCGCCTGCTTGGTGTGCGCGCTGTGATCGCCCGCTCCTATGAGCGGATCCACCGCTCAAACCTTGTTGGCATGGGAGTACTGCCACTGCAGTTCCTTGACGGTGATTCGGCAGAGTCACTTGGCCTCACCGGCCAAGAGACATTCGACATTCCAGACATTGGTGATGGCGATGTTCCGGAGACCCTCACCGTCACAGCTGACGGCAAAGAGTTCAACGTGCGCGTGCGCATCGACACGCCAAAGGAGGCGGAGTACTTCCGCCACGGCGGCATTCTGCCTTACGTCCTGCGTAACCTTGCGAGTGCATCCTGATGGCGTCACAAGACTTCCTGGACCTCCTTCGTGCCTCAGCCCCGTCGGGCCGCGAGACTGCTGCGGCAGCCGTGTTCCGCGCTACGGCTGAGAAGTTTGCAGATGAGGTTGTAACCGACCATGTTGGGTCGACTACTGCGCGTGTCAAGGGCAGTGCTGGCCGCACATTTGCAGTGGTTGGCCACATTGACGAGATCGGTTTGATCGTCAGCCATATCGATGAGAAGGGCTTCCTCCGCTTCCAGCAGGTTGGCGGTTGGGACCCAGTTGTCCTGATCGGCCAGCGGGTTGAGATCCAAGGCCGCAACGGAGTTGTCCCAGGCGTTATCGCGCGTAAGCCAATCCACCTGATGGAAGCTGACGAGCGCGGCAAGTCAGCCAAGATCAAGGACCTCCACGTGGACATTGGCGCCAATGACGCTGACGACGCGAAGACCTTCGTGCGAGTTGGCGATGTTGGTGTGATCGCAGTCGAGCCACTCGAGCTGCCAAACGGTCGCCTTGCCTCGCGCGCTATGGACAACCGCATCGGCTGCTTCGTCGCTTTGGAAGCTGCGCGCCTAGTCAAGGAAGCTGGCGGCGCAGCGTTCGACATCGTCGCAGTGGCAGCCGGCCAGGAGGAGACAACCTTTGGTGGCTCCACCACGATCACCCACAGCCTGCGCCCTGATGCTGCTATCGCAGTGGATGTGACCTTCGCAACTGACCAGCCTGGTGTTGAGACTGGCGAACTGTCAGACCACCACCTTGGCAGCGGACCAGTGATTACGCGTGGGACGACACTCCACCCGATGATCTGCGACGGCCTTGTTGATGTGGCAGAGGAAAAGAAGATTGACCACACCTTGGCTGCAGAAGGTCGCACAACCAGCACTGATGCTGACGCGATCACGATGAGCCGCGACGGTGTGCCAACCGGCCTTGTCTCGGTGCCACTGCGTTACATGCACTCCCCAGTTGAGGTTGTGCAGTACAGCGACATTGAGGCGTCCGCCAAGCTGATCGCAGAGTTCGTGCTCGGCCTGCCAGCCGACGCTGACTTCACTCGGTAAGGGCTTAAGCCACCTTGTCTGGCGACGGCCGCCTTCTAATCCTCTGGGACATTGACGGCACGCTCGTGAGCGGTGCAGCTGACGCGCACGGTCGGGCGTTGGAGATGGCAACAGCAGAGGCGATCGGCCTTGAGGTCCCTACTGTCACAAGCATTGGCCCTGGTGGTCGCACTGATAGGGAGATAGTGCGGGTGCTCGCGGAGGCTGCAGGTGTGGACGCTGACGACTTCCGCTTTGAGCACGCAGACAAGGTCATCACCCGTGCTGTTGAGATCTACGGCGCGACTGTTGAGCCAGACCTGACCCACTGTGTGCTCCCTGGAGTGGAAGAACTTGTTAGCGAGCTAGCCCCACGCGACGACCTCGTCATGGGAGTCCTCACCGGCAACATTGACCGCGTCGCAGCACTCAAGCTCGGTGCTGCCGGGATTGCCAAGCATTTCGACTTCACCGCAGGCGCCTATGGCTCAGATGAGGAAGATCGCCGTCGCCTTCCTGAACTTGCCCGTAACCGTGCCACCCGTGGCCGCGGAGCATGGGAGAAGGACCGCACGGTCATCATCGGCGACACCCACAGGGACATTGCCTGCGCGCGTGCTGACGGCATTGGAGTTATCTGTGTGGCGACAGGGCCGCAGACTGCTGAAGAGCTCGCAGACGCTGACGCTGTGACTGAGTCAGCTGCAGGCTTGAAGCCGCTGATCGAAGCTCTGGCTTAAGAAGAAGCAGCGATCTTTGGCAATACGACTGTGTAGATGGCGACAAAGCCCTCTACCAGCACCGTCTCAGCGTCCTCGCGGGTGCACTTGCCGGCAAGCATCCGCGCGGTGACTGCGTTGAAGCCAGTCAACTCACTCAGGAACACGAGGCGCGCCTTCTCTACCGGCACACCCTTGGGGCGGCTTGGCAGCAGAGCCTCGACCGTCAGCTCGAAGGCATTGCGCCAGCGGGCCGCAACCTCAACAGATCGGAAGAGCACACGTCTGAACTC
>CALJKH010000119.1 GCA_937973575.1 uncultured Solirubrobacterales bacterium
AGTGTTTGTTGGGCGGATTGCGTCGGAGTTCATCTCCACCCCAACCTCCTCGGCCATCGCAGCAACTCGGCCATTCATCTTCTTCGCGTCCTCGCGCGTGCCGCCGTACTTGGATGCCAGCACGTCGTAGATGTCGCCGTCCATTTCACGCGGCATGCCCGGGCCGAGCTGGTAGGAGCGCCAGATGACCTCGGTCTCGTCAGCATGCTCGAAGCGAGCGAGAGCACGATCAAACGAGGTCTTACCTATCCAGCAAAACGGGCAGGCCACATCGGACCAAATCTCAACCTTCATTACCGAACGATCACTCTCTGCACCATCCCCACGGGGTGCAGCTCGCAGAAGAAGGTGTAGGTACCGGCCTTGGTGAGTGTCTTCGAGAATGACGCCCCGCCTGTAAGCCAGTTCGACGAGAACCCTTCGGGCCCGTCCGCCACGGTCACGTTGTGTTTTACAGCGTCATCAAATGTCCAGGTAACTGTTGACCCAACTGGCACTGTCAGGTTCCCGGCCTTGAAGGCAAAGTCTTTTACCTCAACGGCAGTGTCGCCAGTGGCGATTGTCATTGGCCCGGGAGGCCCCAAGACTTGCTTGGCCGTTGAAGTGCCATTCCAGTCGTAGAGCTTGATGCGGGCAACCGGAGCGATCGAACGGCCCTTGGTCGAAGTCTTCAAAACCTTGATGTCAGTTGGCATCGGCCCGCAGGTGGTCGTGACCGACGGGTCTGGCGACAGATAGCTGAGGAGCAGTCCCATCGACCTGGTGTGAGGGCGCACGTTGTCGTAGCGCGAGGTGACTGTGAGGTCCTCGCCTGCCTTGACCGGAATGCCCTTGACCGACTTGAATTGCGACATGTTGATTGGCCCGGGCTCGTGCAGAACCGGCCGGACCTTGTAGAAGGCGTTGGACGCGAGGCCCCAAGTTGGAGATGATCGGTAGAGGGTCCGGTTACCGCAGCCTGGCTCAGAGAGAGTTAGGTCGCGCGCACCTCCGTGCACATGCCCGAGGCCCGCAACAATGCGACCCGAAACAGGTGCGGCTTGCGTATCTGTACGCACATCAAGTGACCCAGCTGCCCCACCGCCTGGAACGTCAAATACGCGGGCCTGCCTACCGTGCGAGGTGTCCCAGAAGATGGGAACTACTGGCTTAAGAGTTTCGCCAGTGACGATCTGCATCTTGTATTGGATGTAGACGCTGTCGGTTGTGGGCTTGTGGTTCATCAGCATCCAGACCCAACCCCAAGCGTCGGTCTTCGTAATCGGGTACCCGTAGCCCGGCGGGAGGTCCATCTTTGCTCGCTCCTCACCATCGCCATAGAACGGCTCCGGAGTTCCTACATGCGAGAAGTTGGGACCGAGGTTGGCGAAGACGATGTGGTGCAACATGATCCGGTTGATCGGAACTGGCTTACCTGTCTTGACGTCAACCACATCCGTCTCCATGTGGGTGATGTAGCCGTCAACCTTCGGCGCTCCAACGAGCAGGTTCTGCCCCTGCAGAGCAACCTGGTAGCCGCCAACAGTGAATGGGCCAGCCTTCATCGTCACCGACTGGACCTTCGCCTCAGCCGGGGCAGCAAGGAGCAGCGCCGAGGCGATCGTCAACCAAAGAAGTCTTGTCTTCATGAGTGAAAGCTTAGTCCTCGAGGTGGCCTGAGCCAGCCGCACGCCCGACCGGGCCACCACCTCGACCGCGCAGTATCCAGGCGGCACCAACTGCCAGCAGCGCGCCGACCAGCGGTCCGGCCAGATAGACCCAGAACGAGGTGAAGTCACCAGAGACAAGGGCTGGCCCAAACGACCGCGCAGGGTTCATGGACACGCCACTCACCGGCGCAGCCCAAAGGCCGGCAAGGGCGATGTAAGACCCGACGCCGATAGCGCCAAGCGCACCCACGTTCTGAGCGCCCGAGGACGTCCCAAGGATCGTGCTGACAAGGCCAAGGGTGAGGACGGCCTCAAACAGGAATGCCTTGAACGGCGTGTAGCCCGCGCCCGGCAGAGTCGCGCCGACATGTGCGACGTCCCCAAGCGTCGCCTTCAGGAAGAGGCAGGCAAGAACCGCACCGAGCAGTTGGACGAAGACATACCCCGGGACTCGCCGCCACGGGAAGTCGTTGCGCAAGGCAAAGGCCAGTGAGACGACTGGGTTTAAGTGCGCGCCTGACACAGCACCCATGAAGAGGATCACCGCGAGGACTGTCAGCCCTGGGGCGACAACAGCTGCGCCAAGGCTGACTTGGCCGTGGGTTGCAACATGGAGCATCCCGCCGCCAGCAGCAGCTAGGACCAGAAGGAATGTGCCAAACAGCTCCGAGAACAGTCGCCGCCATTCCTGCGACGGGTCATCGAACTCGTCAAGGCCCGGGAACTCAAAGGCCAGAGCGGCACGCCTTGCTGCCTGCTGCTGTCGTCGTTCCTGGGTCACGGCAGTGGGGGGAGCAGGATTCGAACCTGCGTAGGCAGAGCCAACGGGTTTACAGCCCGTCTCCTTTAACCACTCGGACATCCCCCCGTGGTTGAAGAACACCGGAGAATAGCGCCGCCGGACTGCTGGCGGTCGCGACGGTACGAGCCAGCCCCACCGTCGCCCGGACCCGAAGGCATTACTGCCCTCGGGTGTCCGGGCAACCAGGGTTAGAGCGCCACGGTTGTGCGCCACTCCTGCGCGTTGGTCAACGTCTCCAACTTGCGCAGGACATGAGTCTCAACTTGGCGTACTCGCTCGCGCGTCACACCAAATCGCAGACCAACCTGTTCGAGTGTCATTGGGTCCTCGCCATTGAGTCCGTAACGGAGCATCAGCATCATGCGCTCCTTCCGCGGCAGCGAGTCCACTGCCTTGCGGAGTGACTCTGTGCGGATGCTGCCGGCAGTCTGATCAAACGGTGAGGGTGTCTTTACGTCCTCGATCAGATCCCCGAACGAGCCTTCCTCGCGCCCGCCGACTGGAGTGTCAAGCGAGACTGGCTGGCGAACAACGGCGCGGACTTCCTCAAGGTCATCGAGTGACCACTCAAGAGCCTTGGCAAGTTCCTCAGGTTCTGGGTCGCGCCCGAGGTCCTGGGAGAGCCGGCGCTCAGTCCAAGCCATCTTGTTCATCCGCTCAACCACATGAGCTGGGATACGGATCGTGCGACCCTTGTCTGCAAGGCCACGAGTAATTGACTGACGAATCCACCATGTCGCATAGGTGGAGAACTTGTAGCCCTTGCGCCAATCGAACTTCTCAACCGCGCGGATCAGGCCAATCGAGCCCTCTTGGACTAGGTCCTCAAGCGGAAGCCCCCTGCCCGAGTAACGCTTCGCGATCGACACGACGAGCCGCAGGTTCGCTTCGATCATCTGCTCCTTCGCCTGGGTGTCACCGCGCTCAATCCTCTTGGCGAGAACAATCTCCTGACTTGCGGTGAGGAGAGAGACCTTGCCAATCGACTGAAGGTGGAGTCGCATTGCGTCGGGCGACGTCCAAGTCTCTGCGTCAGCCTCATACTTTCGCTTCTCTCGAACACCGGACTCCGCGACTACGTCGTCTACTTCTTCGACTTCAACCTCTTGTGTTCCCTCGATAAGCATTTTTTTACTTCCCTTCAATCGGTAAAGTTGCTGTATCCGGCCCCGAGTGAGACTTTGGGCGCTTTGGCGCGTATAAACAACCGACCTTCAGCAACCTCTACTCTCCCTTTACCCGGCCTTTGCCGAATCAGGCCAGAACAGGTACTAACCCCCACCCATGACCGAGTACAAACCGCCCCGCTTCGCTCCTGATGTTCAGGCGCAGCAGCCCACACTTCCCATCTCGCTCTCGCGAGTTGGAGTGACTGGTGTCGAGAAGGTTGTACGCATCAAGATGGCCGAGGGCGATCAGCTCTTCATGGCCAAGATGGAGTGCTACGTAGACCTCGGACCGGAGCAAAAGGGCGCGCACATGTCGCGCTTTGAAGAGACCGTCAACGATGTGATCAGCGAGGTCGTGTTTGGTGACTCACAGTTCCGGATCGAGCGCGTAGCTGAGCGGATTGCAATGGAAGTGCGTGAACGCCAGGACGCGACCCGCGCAGAGGTTTCAATTGAGGCTCGCTACCCAGAGCACAAGCCAGCCCCTGTTTCGGGAATCAAGACTCAGGAGATCTACACGCTCCTTGGCTCAGCAGTTGCTTACGAGGGTGCAACCCGCCGGATCATCGGCGTTCAGGCACAAGGCATGACCGCTTGCCCATGCGCACAGCAGATTGTTGCCGGCAAGGCCCGTGAGACTCTCCAAGGTGAAGGCTTCACGCACGAGCAGATTGATCAGATCTTCGACGCAGTCCCAGTTGCCACTCACAACCAGCGCGGCCTTGGCACCCTGCATGTTGGCCTTCCTGCTGGCAGCGATGTAGACCTTGACGCCCGCGTCCTTCTCGACATCGTTGAGGACTCAATGTCCTCTGAGATCTACGAGATGATGAAGCGCACGGACGAGGCTGCAGTAGTCGAGAAGGCTCACCGCAAGCCCCGCTTTGTTGAGGACTGTGTTCGCGAGATGATCGGTGGCGTAGTCAGCAACCTGGGCCACCTTGACGATCACTGCTGGATCAGCGCACGCCAGGAAAACCTCGAGACCATCCACCAGCACAATGTCGCGGCTGAGCGCCACGGCCTGCTTGGTGACATGCGCAGCGAGGTTGAGAAGGACACCCCCTGCATCTCAAACCTCACTCGTGAGGGTTGGCTGCTCGACGGGCCTCCTCAACAGTCCGCCTAACACCGAAGACTGCATCAACTCCACTGATCACAGTCACTAGGACTGTGAGGTAGACGAGCAGGTCAACCCAGATGCTGGATTGATTGCCGACCACGATTAGTACGAAGACCATCAGCACCTGCAGTGCCGTCTTCCACTTGCCCCAAGTCTGAGCAGCAACTACGACTCCATTGGCACCTGCTTGAGCCCGCAGGGCAGTCACAGCGAACTCGCGGGCGATGATCACCATCGCAACCCAAGCTGCGACTCTGCCGAGCGATACGAGGCTGAGGAGCGCAGCCAGCACAAGCAGCTTGTCCGCCACTGGATCCATCAGCTTTCCGAAGGTCGTGACAGACCCACGTGAGCGCGCAAGATGCCCATCGAGCAGGTCAGTAAAGGAAGCAACTGCGAAGACTGCGGCTGCTACCCAGTCGCCGTGGGATGTCTTCTGAAGCAGGGCGACGACCAGCACTGGCACCAGCAGGATGCGCATGACAGTGAGGACATTCGGCAGGTTGAGCTGCTCCATCGCTCGATAACGCTAGCGTGAGGGCTGCACGGTGCGCCTTTCGTGGCGTGCAGCAGCGCAATCAACCAATTTCCTAGAGGAGAGCAGATGCCAATCATCCCCAGCGTGATCGATCGAACAGCCCGCGGCGAGCGCGAGATGGACATCTTCTCGAGCCTTCTAAACCAGCGGATCATCTTCCTCGGCCAGCAGGTGGACGACCAGATTGCCAACCTCGTTGTTGCTCAGCTCCTCCACCTGGAGAGTGAGGATCCGGACAAGGACATCTCCCTCTACATCAACTCGCCTGGCGGCTCGATTTATGCCGGCCTTGCGATTTACGACACGATGAACTTCATCAAGCCTGACGTGGCAACGATGTGTGTTGGCATCGCGATGAGCATGGGCTCACTGCTGCTGGCCGGTGGGGCGAAGGGCAAGCGCGCAGCCCTTCCCAACTCACGCATCCTGATCCACCAGCCATCGTCTGGGTTCGAAGGTCAGTCAACTGACATTGAGATTCACGCCAAGGAGATCATCGAGACCCGTGGCCGAATTGACCGCATCTACTCAGAGCACACCGGCAAGTCCGTTGAGGAAGTCCACAAGGACATGGAGCGCGACCGCTTCTTCACCTCAGCTGAGGCTGCCGAGTACGGCCTGATCGACCGCGTTCTCGAATCTCACTGAGCTACTAAAGAGCTGCGCGTGATTTGTAACGCGCTGTAGTTGATTAGGCACAGAGTCCTGCGTACACTCGTCCTATGGGCGTTGTCACCATCACTCCGGAACTGATCGAGCAGATCACTCGCGATCTCATTGAGCGCTACTCGCTCGATGCTGCTGGAGTGCGCGAGGTTGGCGCACGGCTTGCCGCCGACAACGCCAAAAGCGAGGAAGAAACCCGCGAATTCGCCGAACGAATGCTCGATGAGCATTCTGAGACCTTTGACCGTCTAAGTCGCTGAGGACCTTAATGTCTGAGACGGTCTGGATCCCAACCTTGGGTCACTACGTGGTGGTCGTTTCCGCAGTTCTAGGAATCGATCGAGAAGCGATTGAACGCCTCCCCAACCTCAAACTCGCCGACTCTGCGCTCAATGCCCCCTTCGCCGAGTTTGGAGGCGTCCCAGCCTATGAAGGCGTTGTCACTCAAGCCTCAGTACTGATGGCCCGCCTCGCTCAGAACCATCCCCTTCCTGACGGAAACAAGCGCGCTGCATTCATGCTCACACTCCGTTTCCTCGACGCCAACGGCTACCGGTGGGGCGCGCAGGACGTTGATTCAGACGCTGGCATGGTGGAGCGCATCGCAGCATCAGAAGCCACGCACGAAGAGATCGTGTCGTGGCTTGAGTCGCGAACTTCAGCCAGCTGAGCTACTGAACTGGATGCTCGATTGAGCCGAGGGGCTCAATCTCAACGCGCACAGTGTCGCCAGTCGCAAGGAACTGCGGTGGGTCCATAGCCATGCCAACCCCGCCTGGTGTGCCAGTGAGGATGAGGTCGCCCGGGTGAAGGGTGATCGACTCCTGGATGAAGCTGATGATGTTCGGGATTGGGTGAACAAGGTCGCTAACAGCTGCCTCTTGGCGCTGCTCGCCGTTGACCCAGCACTTGACGACTAGCGCCTCAACATCCGCAATCTCGTCAGCAGTAGTAATCCACGGCCCCCATGGGCAGAACGTGTCTGATCCCTTGGCGCGGATCCAGTGCGGTTCGCTCTTCTGGAGGTCACGCGATGAGACATCGTCGGCGACCGAGTAACCAAAGACCTTGCCGTTGGAACCCATTACTGCGACAAGCTCGCCCTCATAGTCAGCCTTGCGCACGACGGACGGAATTACAACTGGGCCAGAGCCCTTTGTTGAGCAGCCTGGTGACTTAGGGAAGACGATCGGGGCTGCCGGTGGCTCAGCGCCAATCTCAGCGGCGTGGCTCTTGTAGTTGAGGCCAATGCCGTAGATCATCGGCGGCTTCGGGATTGGGGCAAGCAAGGTCACATCTGCAAGCGCCTGGCGGGCGCCAGTTGCGTCACTCGTGCCTCCTGCTTCAACGATTGAGAGGACAGTTACGCCCTCTCCAAATTCGACTACCTCGTCGCCGACCACTTGGCCAGCGCGGGCAATCCCGTCACCTGTGTCGAAAGTCGCGAGTTTCATGTTCGGGAGCCTACCCAGCCGCGATGCTGGCGGCGATTTGGTTGAGCTCAGCACGGACCTCGCGGTCCTTCAGCTCTGCATCCTCTTCTGTCCAGCGCCATGCCACGCCAGCTTCAATCTCAAACCTTGGCTGGCCGTGGTCGCGGATCCGCTCAGCTGTGATCAGGACTGCGCAGACTCTGTCGCTGCACTGCATCATCTCGGCGACAACCTCAGCCCGACCGTGCGCAGTAACGGCAACATTGCCCTCCGCCAAAAAGGTAAGTGCAACGCGCGGTTCTGCCCGAAGGTTGGCGAGCGAACCACGCCGAGTCGCAAGCGCTATCAGCACTTGGGAATCACTCGCTCTCACACCGGTGCTGACTGGGATTGCGTGCGGGCCGTCGCCAATCGTGGAGAGAGTGGCAACGGTGCCATCAGCCCAGACGGGGAGTTCGATGCGATCCGGCAGTGGCAAGGTCAACGCCCCGGAATCCGTGGGATCCAAGCCCGAACGCGGCGGGCGAAATCAGTGGCGTCATCTCCAGCAATCCGCTGCACCTCAATAGCCCGCGTCGGATAAGCCTCAATCCTTGTCGCAAGGTCACGGAGTCGCGTCCTCTCAGTTACCTCACGCTGGAACCCACCAATCGCCTCCCCGGCACCGCGAGCAAGCAGGTGGACACCAGCGACGCGCCCACTGACCGTAACTACAACTGCCCGACCTGGAAGATCATCGTCCGTCCGACCACGGTCGGAGAGCAGAATGTCCCGCTCGTAACGCTGCACTCGCTTGCGGGGCCAGCGCTTCAACGCCTCTTCAAAGGTCAGGCCAGCGTGGCCAAGCTCAGGCTCAGTGAACAGGCACCATGGGACTCCAGCTGCGCGGCGTCCGGGGCCAGGAAGCGCGATGTCACGAATCGCCTGCGCACCGTCATAGCCAGCTGTGTGGGTGTGCCCGCGACCGGCCACATCGCCGACTGCATAGACCTGTTTGGCGCTTGTTCTGGAACGGAAGTCGGTGAGGATGCCTTCGTCGCCGTGGTCGATGCCGGCGCCTTCAATATCAAGAGCCTCAAGGTTGGGTGCCCGGCCACAGCAGACCAGCAGGTTGGCTGATTCAAAGGACCGCTCCTGGACTGAGTCTGGATCGTCAAGGTCGGCATCGTCCTCAGGCTCAATCTCAACTGTGAGCCGTCGTGTTCCCTGCTCAACAAGGGTGGCTTCCGTCGCGATCGCTCGCGGCACAATCTCCACTCCGTTTTCGCGCAGCTGCTCCTCAACTAGCTCAGCAAGGATGGGATCCTCACTCGGCAGGATGCGACTGTTGCGATGGACCAAGGTGACCTTCGTTCCAAGCTGCGCAAGTGCCTGCGCTGTCTCAACGCCCGAGTGACCTGCGCCGAGAATCAGAATCTCCTTAGGGAGCTCAGCCAAGTCCCAGAGGGTGTCAGTCGTAAGAGGGTCGGAGGCAGCGAGCCCTTCAATGTCAGGAAGGCGAGGGCGTGAGCCAGTCGCGATCACGATCCGCCGGGTCTTGATCACCTCATCGCCAACCTGTACTGCCTTCGCTCCCACAAGTCGGGCCGGCCCCTCACGCACATCAACTCCAAGCTCTCGGTAGTGCTCAATGTTGTCGTCGCTGCGGGCGATCTCGTCGCGCACGTCACGGACGCGTTGCCAGACGCGGTCACCATCAACGGTCACTTCACCAACACTGATTCCAAGCTGCCCAGCGCGCCTTGCTGCCGCTGCTGCCCTTGCTGAGGCGATCAAGGATTTGCTCGGGATGCAACCTGACCAGAGGCAATCGCCGCCGGCGCGGCCACGTTCGATAGCGATTGTGCGCAGGCCTAACGCTGCAGCAGTTGACGCTGCTGTTAGCCCGGCTGAGCCAAGGCCGATGATCGCCACGTCGTATCGCTTAGTTCGCGCCATCTGCCAATCGTCGCAGGTGACGGGCGAGCACAGGCCAGCTGCGACAGCCCCAAGCGGTTAGGCTCGCCTCCATGAGAGCAGCCCTAATCCGAGAATTCGCAACTGCGCCAGAGGTCGGCGAGTTTGCCGCGCCCTCACCTGAGGCCGGTCAGGTGGCCCTTGATGTTGAGCTCGCAGCACTCAATCCAGTGGACAGGCTGATCGCCTCTGGCACATTTGCCCATGGCGCACCTCCCCTTCCCTACATTCCCGGGCGAGAAGGAATTGCCCGTCTCGAAGACGGCACTTTTGCCTACTTCGACATGCCAATTCCTCGATACGGCGCGATCGCCGAGCAGGTCCTCGTGCCCGAAGGAAGCCTCCACCCTCTGCCAGCCGGACTTGACCCTGGCAAGGCGCTCGCGTGCGGCGTGGCTGGCATGGCCGCATGGTTTTCACTCAAGAAGCGGGCAGCCCTCCAGCCAGGTGAGCGAGTGCTGATTCTCGGCGCTGGTGGCGCAGTCGGCCAAGTTGGTTTGGCTGTTGCGCGCAAGCTGGGCGCCGGCAAGATCGTGGCTGGCCTGCGCGACCCTTCCAAACTTCAAGGTGCGGCAGACGCAGCTGTCTCAGTAGCTGGCAGCCGCGAGGAGGTGGCCAAGGCGATCACGGAAGCGTTTGACGGGGAGGGCCCTGATGTCGTCCTTGACCCTGTTTGGGGCGTGCCAGCTGAGGCTGCCTCCGAAGCCATGGCTTTTGGCGGGCGGCTCGTCCAGCTGGGTCAGTCAGCTGGAACAGAGGCGACCTTCGTCTCAACTGCTGTGCGTAACAAGTGCCTGCACCTGATGGGCCACACGAACTTCGCCCACAGCCATGAGGAGCGAGCCGAGGCTCTTGCAGAGATGTTCAGCTGGACAGCAGCTGGCGATATTGATGTGCCTTACGAGACCCTGCCGCTTGACAGGGTCGCCGAGGCATGGGAGCGGCAAGCTGCCGCCCCCGGCCTGAAGCTAACGATTGACCCTCGCGGCTAGCCGGTGAACGAGCCGTTTGACCCGCTTGCGCCCGGGTCAAGCTGGAAGCCGTAGCGGCCGCCGATGTTGTGGAACCAACCGACTGACTTGTCGATCGTCCAACCTGCTGGCAGTTCACCATTGTTGATTGTCTGCGTAGCGAGTTGGGTTGCCCGTGCACATGTGGCTGACCCTGTTGCGATCAGCACATAGTTGCCAGCTGGAACTGTGAAGCCGCTAATCGTTGTCGTGGCGCCAACTCCAAAGTTGGTTGAGCAGATGCTGTCGCCGTAACGAGGGTTCGACCCCATCACAACTCCAAGCCCGGTCAGCTTCAGAACATTGAAGCCGTTGGTATGGGAGCCGTCGTAGAAGGTCTTGGCACCAGTGTTCATCGTCCATGGAGCTGGCAGGTTGCCGGCGTAATCGTGGTTGAGGAAGTAGGCAAACCAAGCTGTTGACTGAGCACATGTCAGCGCCTGTGAGGACGTCAGACGGTTAATCCGGTAGTTGCCAGCCGGAAGGCTCATTGCGCCGATCCGATCGTTGTGAACGACTTGGAACGACCCTGGGCAGGTCAGGCTGGACGGTGATGGAGCCGGGCTGGGGCCAGGCGTCGGCGTCTTGGCTGGCGTCGCTGTGAAGCTGTGGCCGCCCTTGGAGTAGAAGACTCGCCCTGCTCCAACTTGCTTGAGCGCCCAGCCACCTGGCAGGACGCCGTCCCAGTCCTGAAGGAACTGGGCGAAGAGTGTTGAGGACTGCTGGCAGGTAACACCGGCTAGATCCGTGACGTTGTAAGGGCCGGCTGGGAAGCTGATCGCGCCGATCTTGTCGTTGTGCAGAACGGTGAAGGGCGGGCAGGCCGTGACACCGGCGGAGGCTGTGGTCGTTGCTCCGACCACGAGTGCTCCAGAAGCGAGGATTGAGGCGAGGGCGATTCCGACGTGTGATTTGCGCATGGCTCCACCTTGTCACAGGAGGCGGAGGAAACCCGCCGGTTCCCCGCCTACCTGAAAGTGGCCTAACTTAAGAGCCGGAAAGGACTAGCTCAAGCCGCTGCTCAAGAGCATCGGCGAGTGCGTCACGCGAACGGCCCTCTTCGAACCGCTCTACGAGCTCAGCGAGGAAGCCCTCGATCACAAGGTGACGGGCCTGCTCCTCTGGCAAGCCACGCGAGCGCAGGTAGAAGATCTGCTCCTCGTCAAGTTGAGCGATGGCAGCAGCGTGCGTGCAACGCACATCGTCGGCCTCAATCTCAAGGCCGGGGATTGCGTCAGCGTGAGCATCACGGCTGAGCAGCAGGTTGCGACTCTCCTGGAATGCGTCTGTCTGCTGGGCGCCTTCGTCAACACGGATCATGCCGCTCCAAACTGATGTGGAGTGACCATCCAAAACGCCACGGAAGGCAAGGTCGCTGACAGTGTTCTCGGCAGCGTGCTCTTGGAATGTGTCGAAGTCAAGGTGCTGAGTGCCACGGCTCGCGTAGGCGCCTGTGACCTTGCCATGTGCGCCAGTGCCGGCAAGGCGGGAAGCCATGCGGACGCGGCCCTTGGCAGCACCGAATCCGAGCGCTACCCAATCCAGAGTTCCGTCACGGCCAATTTCACCCTGCTGAGTGCCAAACACAGATGACTTCTCTGAGAGGCCCTGAGTAGCGATGTAGCGCAGGTTTGCGCCATCACCAACGTGGAGCTCGACGACGGTTGTCATTAGAGCGTCAAGGTCGTCTGAGCTTGAAAGGACTTGGTCCCAAACTTCAACCTGTGCGCCTTCGTCAACAACGACGAGAGTGCGCTGGTTAAGGGTCGTCTTTGCAGTTGCCTGCACGACTGTGCACTGAATTGGCTTCTCAACGACGACACCCTTGGCTACATGGACGAACAGTCCACCGCGGCCATCAGCCTCGTTACGGGCGAGGAAAGCGTCCTTGGTTGTGTCGACAAGTGCGCCTGGCTTGCCAGCCGGAATAAGCCCTTCGGCGCGTGCCTTCTCAAGGCTTGTGACTGTTACGCCCTCTGGCAGACCCTCGGGAATCTCAACTGTTGAGCCATCAACTTGGACGACGCGAATCGCATCGTCGAATACTGGAACGATCGCTGGTGCATTAGCTGCGCTCGCGTCACCCTCACCCGCATCTGGGTAAGCGGCGAAGTCAAGCTTGCTGATGTCAGTGAACTCCCAACCTGCGCGGCCCTTGAACTCTGGAATACCGGCGCTCATCCGATTGACCCTTCCATCTGAAGCTCAATCAGCCTGTTCATCTCAACTGCGTACTCCATTGGCAGTTCCTTGACGATCGGCTCAATGAAGCCGTTAACGATCAGCTTGCCGGCCTCTTCCTCTGAGATGCCGCGGCTCATCAGGTAGAAGAGCTGCTCCTCGCCCACCTTCGAGACTGTTGCCTCGTGGCCGACTGTTACGTCGTCGTCGCCAATGCGAATCGTTGGGTAGGTGTCTGAACGGCTGTCCTCGTCGAGAAGCAGGGCGTCGCAGACAACCTTGGACTTCGAGCCATGTGCGCCGTCGGCAACCTCGAGCAGACCGCGGTACGAAGAACGGCCGCCATCCTTGGAGATCGACTTCGCGAAAATGTTCGAGGTTGTGTTTGGAGCTGCGTGGACGATCTTGCCGCCAGCATCCTGATGCTGACCCTTGCCAGCGAACGCGATCGACAGAATCTCGCCGTGGGCACGCTCACCTGTCAGGTAGACAGCTGGGTACTTCATCGTCAGCTTCGAGCCAAGGTTGCAGTCAACCCATTCGACGGTTGCGTCAGCTTCAGCAACTGCGCGCTTCGTCACAAGGTTGAACACGTTCTGCGACCAGTTCTGCACGGTCGTGTAACGGATTCGAGCACCTGGCTTGGCGATCAGCTCTACGACTGCTGAGTGCAGAGAGTCGGATGAGTAGGTCGGAGCGGTGCAGCCTTCTACGTAGTGAACGTAGGAACCCTCGTCGGCGATGATCAGCGTGCGCTCGAACTGGCCCATGTTTTCCGTGTTGATGCGGAAGTAAGCCTGCAGTGGCATCTCAACGTGAACGCCCGGTGGGACATAGACGAACGAGCCGCCTGACCAAACAGCGCTGTTGAGAGCTGCGAGCTTGTTGTCGTTGGCCGGAATGATTGAGGCGAAGTACTCCTTGACGAGGTCCTCGTGCTCACGCAGGCCTGAGTCCATGTCCTTGAAGATCACGCCCTGCTCCTCCAGGTCCTCACGGATCTGGTGGTAGACAACCTCGGACTCGTACTGGGCGCCAACACCGGCGAGGAACTTACGCTCGGCCTCTGGAATACCAAGGCGGTCAAAGGTGTTCTTCACGTCCTCTGGGACGTCATCCCATGAACGCTCTGCGCGCTCTGAGGCACGCACGAAGTAGTGGATGTTGTCGAAGTCAACTTCGGCAAGCATCGGGGAGCCCCATGTGGGCATTGGACGAGCCTCGAAGTAGTCAAGTGACTTGAGGCGGAAGTCGCGCATCCACTGTGGCTCGTTCTTGAACTCGCTGATCTGCTCGACCAGTTCGCGGGTAAGGCCCTTAGGCGCCTTGAAGAGGTAGTTCTCCGGGTCGGAGAAGCCAAACTTCTCGTCGTAATCAGAGTTGATGTCGCGAAGGCCCTCGTTCTCGTCAGGCTCGACTGATGCGGCTGTTGCTGCGTCGGGTGGTGTGGTCATGTCAGGAGACCTCCAGTGTGATTGTGTCGCCGTCGAGTGTCACCGGGAAGGTGGCAACGGCCTTGTAAGCGGGCAAAGTCAGCGCTTTTCCTGAGCGCAGATCAAAAAGGGCGCCATGGCGTGGGCATTCGATGGCGCAGCGGTCAGAGTCGACGTCGCCCTCGCCGAGGTCACCGTCGTCGTGTGAGCAGCGGTCTTCGATCGCGAGGATCTCCCCGTCAACATTGACGACGAGGATCTCCAAGTCTTCCCAAGCAACGGTTGTTCGCTCGCCGGGTGGGAGTTCAGAGACTGCGCAGACTGTGAGTGTTTCGGGCATATAAATAGCTGGGTTTCATCTCCTACCTCAGGGGTAGGAGTTGAGCTTAGGAGTCTAGCGAGAGTCCGGATGCGGAGCCGGACGGGTTCACCTCAGGGCTAGGACGAACTTAAGCGCAGTGTTGAGCTCAATCAACTCGTCGACTTCAAGGCGACCGACCGACTTCCCCAGCCGCTGCACCGCGCTTGCTCTCACCTTGTCCGCTAAGAGCTTTGTCCGCTGACCTTCGATCTCGACAACGGGGCGAAATGGGGCGTCACCGGCGGACTGAGACGTCGGAACTACAACGACGGTGCTGCCGGCTGCAACGAGGTCGCCTTGGACGACGACAGCAAAGCGCTCCCCTCGCTGTTCGCTGCCATGGGCGTCACGCGGTTCCCTAATTCGAAAGATCTCGCCGCGAACCATTAGAGAGGAAGGTCCTCCCACGGATCACCGAAGATCCGGTCCAGCTCCTCAGCTTCTGCCCGTTCAGCTGGGTCCTCGGCGATCCGTCGCGCAGCCTCGCGGATCGCCTCGTCGCTGAAGTGCTTCTGCTCAGCCTCGATCAGTGCCTTCCGCACAGCCTCCGATGTGGACAGGCCGTCGAGCCGCTGAATCGTCTTCAGCGCCCGCTCTGCTTCTGCGTCCAGCCGGACGTTGATTGCCTTTGCCACAACCACAATGTAGCGAATGTATTACACATTGTGTTACAGAATTGACACAGACTGAAACAAGTCCGTGCAGGACCTGTAACGAAACTCAGACTGAGTCGAGCTTGCCGTCAGCAGGAGGAGTGGCGTCGGGAACATCTGATTCCCAGTCCACCGCGCCACCCAAGGCAGCGCTCTTCAGAACCTTGAGGCTCAGCATCGCGCACTTCATGCGCGTGGCGCTGATTTCGATTCCAAGCAGTTCAAGAACCGTGTTCTTGTCCATCCGGACAACATCGTCCACCTTCATCCCAACGATCTCGTCGCTGACGAGCGATGCAGATGCCTGGGAGATCGCGCAGCCATCACCCGAGAAGGCGATCTCGGTAACGGTGCCCGCGCCGTCGGTCTTTAACTCAACCTTGAGTTGGTCACCACAGAGCGGGTTGTTGTCCTCGGCTTCCATCTCAGGGTCCTCAAGGTGCCCCCAGTTATGCGGGCGCTTGTAGTGCTCAAGGATCTGTTCGCGGTAGAGCTCTTCCATAGCTATCTAGTCCCCGAAGATACGACGAACTTCGCCAAGAGCGGCGAGAAGTCGATCAACATCCTCATCTGAGTTGTGGACTGCGAACGAAGCGCGGGTGGTTGAGGAAACCTCGAGGTGGTCCATCAGCGGCCCAGCGCAGTGGTGCCCCGCCCGGACGCAGACGCCGCTACGGCCAAGGATCTCAGCAACATCGTGCGGGTGGACGCCGTCCACTGCAAAGGTCACAAGCGCCCCGCGTGACTCCGCATCCTTAGGGCCAAAGACTGTGATCCCGCCGAGCGCTTCAAGCTCGCTAAGGGTCCGGGCTACCAAAGCCTGTTCATGTGCGCGAACCGCGTCAAAGCCAAGCTCCTCAAGCCAATCCCACGCGACGGCAAGTGCTGTGACCTCTGTGTAAGCGGGGGTCCCAGCCTCGAACTTGAAGGGCAGGTCATTCCAAGTTGCCTTCTCACGGGAGACAGTACGGATCATGTCGCCGCCCCCGAGGAACGGTGGCATCGCGGCAAGAAGCTCGCGCCGCGCGAACAGCACACCAATGCCGGTTGGCCCATAGATCTTGTGGCCGGTTACGACGTAGAAGTCAGCGGCTTGAACTGCCTCGCGAATATCCATCTGCGGCGCGGCCTGGCAGCCGTCCACCAGAAGCAAGGCACCAGCTGCGTGGACCTTCTCAGCTATCTCCACAACAGGGTTGATCGTCCCGAGCACATTTGAGACATGCGTAACCGCAACAAGCTTGGGCCCGCGCGCGAGCAGCGCATCAAGCGAGTCCATGTCCAGCCTGCCTTCGTCATCAACCTCAACCCAGCCAAGCTCGCAGCCAGTCGAGTCGCGCAACATCTGCCAAGGCACGATGTTGGCGTGGTGCTCCATGACTGTCGTGACGATCAGGTCGCCCTCGCCCACGTTTGCACCACCCCATGACTTGGCAACGAGGTTGACTAGCTCAGTCGCGTTCTTGCCGAAGACTGTCTCTTCCGGTGTTCGTCCGACACGCTTTGCGATCCGTTCACGGGCACCCTCAAAGAGAGCGTCAGACTCAGCTGCCAGCGGGTAGACGCCGCGATGCACATTGGCGTTGTGGTGTGCGAGGTGGCCGCGAAGTGCGTCCAGCACAACCTGTGGCTTCTGCGCTGTTGCGCCGGAGTCGAGGTAGGCGATCGCCGGGCCGTCGGCCTCCGTCAGAAAGGGAAACTGCGCCGCGACAGCTGCGTGGTCGATCACTGCGTCTATCGCGGAGTCAGGCATGCGGGCGGGTCCGCTTATGCGGACGCCGCAACCTCTTCCTCGATCCAGCCGTAGCCCTTGGCCTCAAGCTGCTCGACGATTTCGGAGCCACCCTCCTTGACGATCTTGCCCTTGTAGAGGACATGCACGTGGGTTGGCTTAACCATGCTCAGGATGCGCTGGTAGTGGGTGATGATGAGGATGCCCATCTGGTCACCCTGCTCGCCAGCGACGGCGTTTACGCCCTCAGCAACAGTCTGGAGGGCGTCAATGTCGAGGCCCGAGTCGGTCTCGTCAAGGACTGCCAGGCGTGGCTGCTGAAGTGCGAGCTGGAGGATCTCCATGCGCTTCTTCTCGCCACCTGAGAAGCCTTCGTTGAGGTAACGACTGCTGAATTCCTTAGGAACCTTGGTCATCTCCATTGCCGCCTCAACTGTCTGGCGGAAGTCCTTAAGGCTGATTGCCTCTTCGCCGCGACCTTCGCGGTGAGCGTTCATCACAGTGCGGAGGAACTTGGTGACAGTCACACCAGGAACTGACACTGGGTACTGGAACGCCATGAAGACGCCAGCGCGTGAGCGAACGTCTGGGTCCGCGTCGGTGATGTCCTCACCGAGGAAAGTGATCGTGCCGTCAGTGACTTCGTAGGCAGGGTTGCCCATGATCACGTTGGCGAGGGTGCTCTTGCCGGAGCCGTTAGGGCCCATTAGTGCGTGGACTTCGCCAGCGCTTACGTCAAGGTCAACGCCGCGGAGGATCTCCTTGCCGTCTACTGAGGCGTGAAGGTTGCGGATCTCGAGGTCGGCCATGTGTCTTGTTCTTCCTTTGGTGGGGCGTGTCTAGGTCTGTGTTTGAGGTCAGGCGGCGACTTCTGCGCGCTCAGCCTTTTCATTACGGCGGGTAAATGCAACAAGTTCAGCGAGCGTCGTGCCTTTAAGCGAGTGAATCACTCCACCCTGGACGCGAGTCCAGAGCAACTTCGTGGCACAGCCTTTGCCGTCATCGTCCAAGTGCGAGCAGAGAACCCGCTCGTCCTTGCCAGTCGGGGCAAAGCACTCCATCGGCGCAACAGCACCGTCGAGAGCTTGAACAACTTCATCCATGGTGATGTCCTCAGCAGGGCGGGCTAGCCAGTAGCCGCCGTGTGCGCCGCGAGCACTATTCACAAGGTCAGCCTTGCGGAGCAGGGCAACAACCTGTTCGAGGTAGGCCAGTGGCAGCTTCTCGGCCTCTGCAATCGCCTTGAGCGAAACAGGCCGGTCAACTTCCTGACGGCCAAGTTCGACCATCAGTCGCACTCCGTACTCGGCTCTTGATGAGAAAATCGCCATGAATTCAAATCCTACCATCTGACTAGGTGATGGCGGCCTCGCGCCCGGCCAGCGTGACCCCGACCACAGAGGGTTACGATCACGAAGTGGCTAGAAGAAGTGACTCCCCAGAAACCGTCCGCAGCGAGGCAAATCACGCTGCCGCGACAGCAAATTCTGAGGAGATCGCAACGCTCGCTGCCCGTGCCCGTGAGACCGGCCGCCTCGCCATTGACACCGAGTTCATGGGCGAAGGTCGCTACCGCTCACTCCTCTGCCTAGTTCAGGTCGCAACCGACGGAGTGAGCGAGGGCGACGGCCCGCTGATCGCACTCGCTGACCCCCTCACCGACCCGGCGCCTGACTGTTCGCCCCTTGCCGAACTGATGGCCGACCCTGAGATCGAGATCATCCTTCACGCTGGCCGCCAGGACACGGCCTTGCTCCGCCGCGAATGGGGCTGTGACATCACCAACCTGTTCGACACTCAGATTGCTGCTGGCTTTGCTGGCTATGGAGCCCAGGCGGGTTACGCCAACTTGCTGTCCGCATCACTCAACATCAAGGTTGAGAAGGGCGCGAGCTACACCCGTTGGGACAAGCGCCCGCTCTCAGACGAGCAGCTCTCATACGCCCGGGGTGATGTTGACCACCTGCTTGACCTCCGTGACGAGCTGGTTCGCAAGCTGACTGAGACTGGGCGGATCGACTGGGCACGCGAGGAGTGCATGCCGGTGGCTGCCGCCAGCGACCAGCGTGACCCGCGCGAGGCTTGGCGGCGCCTGAGCAAGGTCACAAGCCTTAATCCTAAGCAGCGTGCAGTCGCGCGTGAGCTTGCAGCGTGGCGTGAGGAAACAGCGCTGGCTGAGGACAAGCCAGTCGGCACGATCATGCAGGACCCCCCAATGGTTGAGATCGCCCGCCGCCAGCCGCAATCCCCAGGCGCCCTGCGCGACATCCGCGGGCTCCACGAGGGAATCCTTCGCAAGCGTGGCGATGACCTGATCGCAGCTGTTGCCCGCGGTATTGATGCCGACCCAATCCCCGGTGAGAACCGTGGTGACGGCGGTGACTCACGCGAGACGGCTCTCTGCTCCCTTGCCGATGCCCTAGTGCGCACGCGCACCCGAGCAGCTGACCTCGCACCTGAACTCGTTGCTACCCGCTCCGACCTTCAGAAGATCGTCTCCTCAGTCCGCCGCGGCGATGGCGAGCCGGATGTGCGCACCCTTCAAGGCTGGCGCCGTGAAGTGGTCGGGGCCGAACTGCTCGACCTTCTCTACGGCCGCACAGCCTTGGGCGTTGGCGACGACCTGCTGGTTGAAGCCCTGCCGCGTCGCGACCGCGACTAGAGGAGCTAGCGCCGCGAGAGCGGGGCTGTCTCAGAGCTGGACGGAATTGTGTCCAGCGGCTCAAGCTTTGAGCCGTTCCACTTGAAGGTGACCGTCTTGGTACCGCCAGTGGGCTTGTTGTCCAAGTCGTCTGGCTTGTAGAGCCCATATGTGACTTGAACTGAGTTGGTGTCGCTGTGTGCCACATCGATCGTCATTGAAGGGTCCTTCGTGTCAGTTCCAAGCCAGCGTTTGTCGCCGAGAAAGAAGAAGACCTTCTCCTTAGTCGGGCTGGTGCGACCAACCATGAAGCGAAGGTTTGAGCTCGTTGAGTACTGGTCAACATTGACTGGCTCAAAGCCCTGATGTGACATCACAGTCTTCGCCCAGAGAAAGGAACTTTGGGGAATGTTGCCGCTCGCATCCGCAGTCTTTTGAACTGATGTTGTCACGGTCTCAGTACTCGTATTCGAACCGCCGCAACCTGCAAGAACGCCAACCACAGCGGCTATTCCTAGGGCTGCGAGTGCAGCCGAGGGCGCTAGGCGGTCGATGCGTGAACGGGATGGATCTTGCATGGTTCGTTTTCCATATTCGCACTTTGGCTAGCCTTCCCTCTTGAAGTACGCCGAATCGTCAGGTCCCTGTGACTTGACGAACGGGGGACCCAATTGCACCGGAGCAGGTTGCGGTGTTGGGGCGAATCACCCGGTTTTCCGGGAGTAGCGCTTTTCAGCGCGAGCCCGTCAGCTCACCTCGTAGGCAACGAAAAGCAGTCATGGAGGTACCAAAAATCATGTTCTCGTACGCCCATCGAGGCCTGTCCACCCTTGCCCCTCGCGGTAGCCGTAAGGCTGCCCGATTCGCGCTGATCACAGTGGCGGCGTTTCTGGCGCTGGCATCAATGCCAGCAGCTTCAGACGCTCGCGCATTACGCCTTGGGGATCGGCATCCAGACGTGGTCACGCTCCAACAACTTCTTCACCTTCACGCTGACGGCGTCTTTGGCGCCAACACGAAGCGGGCACTCGTTCGCTTCCAGAAGGCTCACCACCTGACTGCTGATGGCCTTGCCGGTACTCAGACGGTCGCAGCACTTCGCCGCGCCAACCACCACAGCACCGCGACATCATCGGCCTGGTCTGGACCACGCGTAGCGAAGCTCCAGCGCGCACTTGGAATCGGAGCTGACGGCAAGTTCGGCCCTGGTACCCAACGCGCAGTCAAGGCGTTCCAGCGCAGCCACGGGCTGGAAGCCGACGGCGTTGTTGGCCCATCAACCTGGTCTGCGCTTGGCCTGTCCAACTTTGCGAAGCCATCGCTTCGACGCAAGCCGAGCAGTACTCCCCATGTTGGTTCTGGTGGCGGAGTGATTGCACGCATGATCGCCGCTGGTAACCGCATCGCCACGACTCCGTACATCTACGGTGGCGGCCACAGTTCGTTCAATGCTGCTGGCTACGACTGCTCAGGTTCTGTTTCGTATGTTCTTCACGGTGGTGGAGTTCTTGGCAGCCCGCTGGACTCATCGGCGTTCATGTCGTGGGGTGAACCTGGCCCTGGTCGCCATGTCACGATCTACGCGAACCCTGGCCATGCCTACATGGTCGTGAACGGCCGTCGCTACGACACCTCCGCAGTAAGTGAGACAGGCAGCCGCTGGACTCACACCATGCGGTCGTCGTCCGGCTACGTCGTCCGCCACCCGGCTGGCCTGTAAGGGGCCGGTCGGCACGGTTGCGCGGCTAAGCTAGTCACATGAGCAAAGAGATGCCTGAAACAGACGACGAGTGGCGCGCACGCCTCACTCCTGAGCAATACGCGATCCTCCGCCAAGCTGGCACTGAGCCAGCCTTCAGCGGCGAGCACAACAACACAAAGGGAACAGGCATGTTCATCTGTGCCGGTTGTGGGGAGCCGCTGTTTGAGAGTGACCACAAGTACGACTCGGGATCCGGCTGGCCGTCCTTTGACCGCCCGGTAGCTGAGCAGGCTGTCTCAACCGAAACGGACAAGAGCCACGGCATGGTCCGGACTGAAGTGCGGTGCGCGAAGTGCGATGGCCACCTTGGCCATGTCTTCCCGGACGGCCCGCAGGAAACGACCGGGGCCCGCTTCTGCATCAACTCTTTGTCGCTCGATTTCAGGCCTGACGCAAGCTAGCCGGAAGGGTTCGACGGTGGGTCCGTCAAACTCCACAACTGTGAAGCTGCGTCCCGCTGGAGTCCTGATCGCAATTGCCGCTGGCTTGGCCTTGGCGGACTCGTCAGTTGTTGCGCTCGCGCTGCCGCCGATCCGGGTTGACCTTCAGACGGATGTACCCGGACTCGCAGCAGTAATCGGCGTCTATGTGGCAGTGCTTGCCGCAGGCCTCTACCCGGCAGCTTGGGTGTCACGCCGGATTGGAGCCGGCCGGACCGGCGCGATCGGCTTTGTCCTCCTTGGGCTCGCATCAGTTGGCTGCGCAAAGGCCAACTCGATGGAATCGCTTCTCCTCTTCCGCGGCCTTCAGGCGCTTGGAGGTGCAGCAGGGGTACTCGCGGCATTTGACCTTCTTGACGCTGGCGGCCAAGCAGGGCGCGAGGAGCGACACCTGTGGATTGCAGCAGCAGTCTTTGGCACAGCTGCAGGCCCTGCAGTGGGCGGCATCCTCACCGAGATTTGGTCATGGCGCGAGATCTTCTGGGTTCAGCTGCCAATCGGACTAATTGGAGCAGTCGGATGTTGGATGACTTCAATCCCTCAGCCAACTCATCACTCAAGCCCGTTCCGCTGGAAGCCACTGATCGCGCTTGCCCTGCTTGCTGGTGGCCTGACTGCCGTTCTCTTCACTCTCGTCCTGCAGCTGGTGGCAGGTTGGAGCGTCAGCCCAATCGTCGCGGCACTCGCAGTGTCGGTCCTGCCCGCCTCCGCAATCCTGACTTCCTACTGGACGAAGATCGCGCCAGGCCCGCGCGCAGCGCTTGGCTGCCTAATGGTCGGGATCGGCACTCTCTGCCTTGGCATCAACTTCGGCGCAAGTGTCCTGTGGACGATTCCAGCGCAGGTGATCGCCGGCGTCGGAATGGGCTTGGCTCTACCAGCCTTGACCGGTGAGGTGCTGCCAGAGAAGTCGACTGCTGACTCAGCTCGACTCCTCACCTCACGCCATCTTGGAATAGTCGTTGCCCTGATCGCGATCGCCTGGCTTGTGAACAACAGCCTTGGCCCGAGCGTTACGAAGGCTGAGCAGCAGGCCGTTGCAGCCCTGCTTGATTCAAAGGTGGGCCCAGCCACCAAGCTGTCCACTCTCTCTTCGCTTCAGGGCAAAGCCGACTCAAAGTCACCACGTGGGGAAATCCACGGCGTCCTTGTCTCGAAGGGCAAGGGCTTGAGTGGGTCTGACAAGACTGCCTTCACCGAGTTCACCGACCAAGCTGACGACGCGATCGTCAGGGCGCTCAACGGTGCCTTCCGTTGGTCCTACCTTGTGGCCGGGATCATGGCCCTGATCGGCGCGCTGCTGCTCGCAGACGGCGTAACTCTTGGAAATGAGAAGCGGCGCGCGGTCCCCGCAGCCCTTGCTGGGGCAGCAGTGTTCGCCGTCTACCTAGCGGTGTTCTTCGCCTTCAGGCCTGCTTCCGTCCCAATTCAGGACCCTTGTAAGCAGAGGGACCTACCGAAGGCTGGTGGCCTCTTAGGGATGGTCCAAACCGGAATCCTGCGCGGCCTCGACAAGGCTGCCTGTGCCGATGGGGCAACTCGCGAGGAGCTAGTCCTTGCGCTTGACCCTGGCTCCCCAGCAGCTGCCGACTACAAGGCAAAGCATGGCCATGACCCGATCAGCCTTAAGACGCTGACGGGTGGTTTGCTCGGCTGATCCGCTCCCGGTGGGCTAGCCTGAGCGGCATGTCCACAACTTCACAGCCGGGCGGAGCTGAATCCGTCGCATGGGATCTCGAACCACTCGTTGACGGCAACGGTGCCGACGGCGCAAAGCAGCTGCTCGACCAAGCAGACGAACTTGCCGATTCACTCGCTTCAGATGCACGCGGCCGCCTTGGTGACTGCAGCGCAGAGGAGTTCGCAGATTGGATTGCCCGGTCAGCCACGATCGGCGAGCTTGTAAACCGCGCTCACGCCTTCGCAGCCCTCGGCTTTTCGACAAACACCGCAGACCCGGAGCGCGGCGCGCTCATGGCCCTGATGCAGGAGCGGGCCACTGCGATCGGAACGAAGTTGCTGTTCATGGAACTTGAGTGGGCCGCGCTTGACGATGCGCGCGCTGAGGTCCTCGCCAATGGCGAAGGACTCGACAAGGCCCGCCACTGGCTGGAGACTCTGCGTGACCAACGCCCACACCTGCTGAGCGAGCCTGAGGAGAAGATCCTCGCCGAGAAGAGCGTCACTGGCAAAGCTGCTTGGTCACGACTGTTCAGTGAACTTGTCAGCTCGATTGAGGTGAATGTTGGGGACGAGGACGCACAGCCACTTGACGCTGCCCTTTCCCGCCTTGCAAGCAATGACCGCGAGGAGCGCAAGGCGGTCGCCGAGTCTGTGACAGCCGCACTGGAGCCGGGCCTCCGCACGCGCGCCTACCTCTTCAACACTCTGCTTGCCGACAAGGCCACCGATGACCGGTTGCGCAACCGCCCGACGTGGCTCAGCAGTCGCAACATGGCTAATGAGGCATCCGACGAATCAGTCCAGGCGCTCGTGTCAGCTGTGCGCAACCGCTACGAGATTCCACAGCGCTGGTACAAGCTCAAGGCCCAGCTGATTGGCGTGGACCGCTTGGCCGACTACGACCGTGCTGCGGCACTTGGTGGCGAAGACCCCGAGTTCGGTTGGAAGGAAGGCTGCGACATTGTCTTTGGCGCGTATGAGGAGTTCTCGCCGGTACTTGGCGCGGCTTCCAAGGCGTTCCTCGACGAGAACCGCATCGACGCCCCAGTCCGCCCGGGTAAGCGAGGCGGTGCCTTCTGCGCTTCCGTCACACCTGAGATTGGCCCGTATGTGATGTTGAACTGGACTGCCCGCAGGAGGGATGTCCTTACCCTCGCCCACGAGCTTGGGCACGGCGTCCACGGCACGCTTGCAGCCGACCGCGGCATCCTCGAGATGAGCACTCCTCTGACAGTCGCTGAGACAGCGTCTGTGTTTGGTGAGGAGCTTGTGTTCTCGAAGCTGCTCGCAGCTGAGGACAACCCAGCCCAACGCCTTCAACTTCTCGCGGAGAGCTTGGAGGGTGCGATCGCGACCGTCTTCCGCCAGACGGCAATGAACCGCTTCGAGGAGCTTGTCCACACCGAGCGCCGTGAGGCTGGCGAGATCTCAGTGGACCGCTTTGGCGAGCTTTGGGCTGAAAGCCAAGAGGAGATGTTCGGTGACTCAGTTGAGGTAACCGACGGCTACCGCTCATGGTGGTCTTACATCCCTCACTTCATTGGCACCCCCGGCTATGTCTACGCCTACGCCTATGGCCAGCTGCTCGCGCTGTCGGTGTTCGCCCAGTGGCAGAAGGAGGGCGACCCGTTCGTTCCCAAGTACTTGGACATGCTTCGCGCAGGCGGCTCGATGCGACCCGAGGCGATCGCCGCGATCGGCGGACTTGACCTCAAGGACCCAGGCTTCTGGGATGCAGGCCTTGACTTGATCGAGTCACGCCTTGGCGAGGCTGAGGCCGCAGCAGCCGCAGCCTCCTAGTTCCTGTCAGGCACTAGCGCTCAGCACCACGGCGCTGTACGCTCCCGTTCATGGAGAGAGGGATTCGTCGTGGAGTAGTTGCGGTTGTAGCCGCAGTCAGCTTGGTTGCAGTGTCATCAGCTTCGGCTGCTGACAGCCCTTGCTACGCGCCGCCGACAAAGCCCAAGGAGATCGCGCACGTCACCTATAAGGGGATGAAGTCGTACACCTACTGCTTCGGCCCAATCGTCATCAAGCCAGGGCAGAACACGATCAGCACCGGACCATCGCTGCTTCTTCCAAAGGAGCCCGGGTACATCACACGGTTTGACCCGAACCTCCTCTACACCGACAAGTCGCTGGGCAGCCACGGCGTCCCGGCAGTTGACGTCCTACACCTTCACCACGGCGTATGGATGACAGCCGACGGCGACCTTCGCTGGGCCTCGGGCGAGGAGAAGACGATCCTGCAGATGCCAAAGGGCTTTGGCTGGCGCAACGACGGCAGTGGCTTTGTTGCCGTCAACCACATGATTCACAACCTCTTCCCACAGCCGGCTCGGGTCTACCTCGAATGGAAGATTGATTTTGTCCCTGACAGCGCTGCAGCGGCAGCGTCAATTAAGACCATTCGTGTCCCGTGGCTTGATGCCGCAAACAGTGGCTACCCAGTCTTCAACGCCCTTCGCCAGTTTGGAACCGCTGGCAAGTACACCTTCCCAGCTGATGTGCCGAAGATCAGCAACCAGAGCCTGAAGGCGAAGGAGAACTCAAAGATCGGTGGCTACCGCTGGACAGTGCCTCAGGACTTGACGCTCGTCAGCCTGATGGGCCACCTTCACCCTGGCGGCCTTGCGACCAACATGACTGTCACGCGTGGTGGCGTCACAAAGCCACTCTTCACCTCATCTGCCCACTACTGGGAGCCAGCTGGCGCCGTGTCTTGGGATGTCGCGATGACTGTGCCGAAGTCAACCTGGCGGGTCAAGCTGAAGGCTGGCGATGTCCTCACCCTGCAGACGACTTATGACGTTTCGAAGGCGTCCTGGTACGAGGTCATGGGCATTGACATCCTCTACCTCCATTACGGAGCCGACGGTGGCGGCGTGGACCCATTTACTGCTGGAGCCTCGATCCCAACGACTGGCGTACTCACACACGGCCACCTTGCTGAGAACAACAACCACGGCGGCAACGACCCGGGCTCGCCAAATCCGCTTGGCCTGCCCAACGGCACTGATGTAACTGGCGGCACAGTAGGGATTAGCAACTTCGTCACCGCGCTCGGAGACTTCAGCAACAGCGGCACGGCCTTGAATCCGCCAACCGTTCGCCAAGGTCAGACCTTCACGTTCCAGAACAACGACTCAACCGGCGTTGCCAACACGGACTTCCTCTTCCACACGATCACAGCCTGCGCCAACCCGTGCAACAAGGCAACTGGCATCGCCTACCCGCGCGCTGACGGCCCAATCGAGTTCGACTCGGGCGAGCTTGGCTTTGGTCCACGCGGTTCAACTGCCACTGAGAATCGCAAGACTTGGACCATTCCGAATGACCTTCCGAATGGCACCTACACCTACTTCTGCCGCGTGCATCCGTACATGCGCGGCGCCTTCCGCGTAGTCGCTGGCTAGGCCACAATTTCGTTGTGCCCGATTGGCACGGGCCTGTCCGAATCCGTTTACAATGTTGTAGCGCCAAAAAAGTGCGTTAACCGTCCCTGAGGAGAGATCGTGTCCAACCTTCGTCGCTTCGCTTTTATAGCCGCCACAACCGCAGCTTTCGCAGTGCTTCCAGCTGTCGCATCTGCTGCTGACGGCCCTTGCTACAACCCACCTGCGAAGCCGAAGATCATTCCCCACGTCAAGTACGCGGGAATGCAGTCAAAGCTCTACTGCTTTGGTCCAATGACGATCAAGCCCGGGCAGAACACGATTGAGTACCCAGTCTCAAACCTTCACCCTGACGTCCCAGGCTGGATCACTCGCTTCGACCCAGACTTCATCTACGCCGACCCCAACAAGGGCAACAAGGGCGTCCCGGGCGTTGACGTCCTCCACCTTCACCACGCCGTTTGGCTCTTCGCGGGAGAGCATGGCCCCCGCTGGGCATCAGGCGAGGAGAAGACCGTAATCCAGCTTCCAAAGGGATTCGGGTGGCGCAACGACCCGACGAAGACCGTGATCGTCAACAACATGATCCACAACCTTTTCCCCACAACGGAGAAGGTCTACCTGACTTGGCGCATTGACTTCGTTCCGGACACCGCAGCCAGCGCAGCCTCAATCACTGATGCAAAGACGCTCTGGATGGACACTGCAGGCTTCGCTGCCTACCCAGTGTTCAACGCGCTTCGCCAGTTTGGGACCAACGGCAAGTTCACCTTCCCGGATGACGTTTCCAAGATCTCAAACCCAACTCTTAAGGCTGCAGAAACCGCCAAGATCGGCTCTGCCCACAGCTTCACCGTCCCAGACACTGGCATGACTCTGATGGGCACGATTGGCCACCTCCACCCTGGCGGCCTGCAGACACAGCTCAAGGTCACCCGTAACGGCGTAACCAAGACTCTGTTCACCTCGACCGCCAAGTACTGGGAGCCAGCTGGCGCTGTCTCATGGGATGTTGCGATGACTGCAACCCCAGCCAACTGGCGCATCAAGCTGAAGCCGGGCGATGTGATCACCACTAACGCCACCTATGACGTCTCAAAGGCCTCTTGGTATGAGTCGATGGGCATCATGCCCGTCTCCGTTCACTACGGAACATCAGTCCCTGGCGTTGACCCATTCGCACGCGGTGCGAAATGGGCAACCACTGGCGCCATCACTCACGGCCACTTGGCTGAGAACAACAACCACGGTGGCGAAGCAGGTGCCTATCCAAACGTGACCGGCCTTCCAAATGGCCAGAACGTGACTGGTAGCACTGTCGGAATCAACAACTTCGTCACTCAGTTCGGCGACATGACCAACACAGGTTCAGCTTTGAACCCACCAACGGTCTCTCAGGGTCAGTCGTTCACATTCCAGAACAACGACTCAACTGGCGTTGCCAGCACCGACTACATCTTCCACACCATCACTGCCTGCGCTTCACCGTGCAACAAGGCAACGGGTATCGCATTCCCACTGGCCAACGGCCCAGTTGATTTCGATTCCGGAGAGCTCGGCTACGGCCCAGCTGGCCTGACTCCAGCAGAGGGCAGGAAGACTTGGAACACCCCAAGCAACCTCAGGCCCGGCACCTACACATACTTCTGCCGGATCCATCCGTACATGCGCGGCGCATTCCGCGTAACCAGCTAACCGGATCAAGTTGACCGATCAGGCTTGGCCATTTGGAGCGCTCGGGGTTCCCCCCGGGCGCATCCTTCCGGTCCCTGGTCGCGGCGAGTTCTTTCTTCGTGACAGCGGCGGTGACGGCCCGCCCGTGCTTCTGCTGCACGGCTGGATGTTTAACGCCGACCTCAATTGGGGCCTCGCCTACGAACCTCTGGTGAGCGCCGGCTATCGCGTTCTCGCAATGGACCACCGTGGGCACGGCCGCGGACTTCGCAGCCGCAAGCCATTCCGCTTGGCTGATTGCGCTGCCGACTGCGCAGCTGTCCTGCGCGAGACCGGCGCCACTAACGCGATTGTTGTTGGCTACTCAATGGGCGGAGCCATCGCCCAGCTGCTGGCGTTGGAGCACCGTGAGAGTGTTGCCGGGGTCGTGATGTGCGCAACCTCGGCTAACTGGGATAGCAAGGGAATGCAGCGGACTTGGCGGGCTATGCCGGCATTGCGCCTCGCTTTTGGAGTTGGTGGCATTGCAGCCTACGACCGCGCAATCGCCCAGATGGGCTTCCCAAAGAGCAATCGCTCAGAGTGGATCGCAGCTGAGCTCTCGCGCGGCAGCTCACGCGACATCGCGGAGGCCGGCAAGGAACTCGGGCGCCATGACACTCGCGACCAGCTTGCCGCTATCCGCAAGCCAGCAGCATCGATCGTGACCACAAAGGATGGCTCAGTCCCACCGCGCTTCCAGCGTGACCTAGCTAGAGGTCTTGGCGCCAAGGAGTTTGAACTCGAGGCTGATCACATGGCAACAGGGACACACCCGCATGAGTTCAACACGATGCTCCTCGAGGCAATTGCCTTTGTTCGTGAAGAAGCTGGCCTAGATCCAGCAGTACCCCTCACTTAACTGCACCAAACCTGCGTAAGCAGGCGACAAGCAGCCTCGTTGGGCGCACTCTGGTTCGTGACCAATTCACGACCGGAGGACTTGCCAATGACCAACCACCACCGTCGCCTACTTACGGCGGCACTCGTTCCGCTCACGCTCTTCAGCTTTCTACCTGGCCGCGCAATGGCTAACGGCGTCGTCATTTACGCGCCGAAGGCAGCGGTTGCCACAGCGGCAGTCAACTCTGACCTCGGCGGCAGCCAAATCACCGGCCTACGCGCGCGACGTCTGCGTGTGAGCGGCAACCCTGCAGCCGCAGCAATGCGACTTCGCCGCAGCGGCCGTGTTGCTTGGGCCGAGCCAGACCATCTCATGCACACTCTCAAGGAGCCAATGCGCACTAGTCAATGGGCGCTAGATGCGATGCATGTTGAACGGGGTTGGGGCTTCGCTGGCCTGACTGGGCAGTTCGGCCTGAGTGGAGTGCCGGTTGGCTTCGTTGACACTGGAGTTGACACCCACCACGAGGAACTGAAAGGTCGGATTCGGGCATGTGCCCAATCTGCTTCCGGCAAGGTGCGCGAAGGGATGTGCGACGACCGTGACGGACACGGCACCCACGTGGCCGGTATCGCCGCGGCCAACAGCTCGAACGGTCTTGGCATCGCAGGGATCGCAGCTGCCTCGCCGATCCTTGCCTGCCGAGCTCTATCCGCTTCAGGAACCGGCAGCACGGCTGATGTCGCAGCCTGCATCGTTTGGCTGGCCCGCAGCGGCGCCAAGGTGATCAACCTTTCGCTTGGCGGTCCCGACTCGTCGGTTCTCCGCGCGGCGGTCAAGACGGCCTCGGCCGCCGGAGCATTGCTGGTCGCAGCTGCTGGCAATGACGGCGCCGGGACGGATTCCTGGCCAGCCGCCTACCCGGAGGTCATGTCGGTGGCTGCGTTGGACCCAACGGGCCAGCGGGCTGACTACTCAAATTGGAACCGCGATGTTGAGATATCCGCACCGGGAACAGGAATCCTGTCCCTCAAGCGCGGCGGCGGCTACATCCGGATGAGTGGCACCTCAATGGCAGCTCCAATGGTTAGTGGTGCGGCAGCTCTGATCTGGAACAGCGTGCCCGGGCGAACAGCCTCAGCAGTGCGAAGCGCACTCGACCATGCCGTCAAGGACTTAGGCACGAAGGGGCGCGACTCCAAGTATGGATTTGGGTCGCTAGATCTTGCTCTGCTGGCATGACCGGGTAGGGTTTCCGTATGGCTTCCAACGGACCTCTTGTAATTGCCTTTGACGGATCACCGGCTTCAATCGAAGCTGTTGAGCGTGCCGCTGGGCTGCTCGGTGAAGCGCGCGAGGCAATCATCCTCGTGGTTTGGGAGCCGGGCCTTCTAAACGCAGCCGTGGCCCCCATCCCTGGTGGCCTCGGCGCGCCAGTCCCACCGCCTGACCTCCAGCAGATCCAGGAGCTCGACAAGGGTGAGCAGGACCACGCTGAGCGCATTGCAAGCGAGGGCGTTGAGATTGCCAATACCCACGGACTTTCAGCAACACCTCTAATTGCCCGCGACCAGACTTCTGTGGCCGCCACCATCCTTCGGGTTGCCGAGGATAAGGACGCGTCAGCGATTGTCATCGGTTCGCGACGGCACAGCGCCATCGCATCAGTTCTGCTCGGGTCAACCACTGAGGCCGTGCTCCATAAGACAAGCCGCCCGCTGCTGGTCATTCGCCCGTCTGATACTGACTCCTAAGTCAATTAATACAGCTCGATGGCGCGCCATCTGAGCCCGTAACCCGTCAAGATTGAGTGTGTGGAATCAGTACGTGGACAGCTTCTAGTCGCAAGCCCTGCGATTGAGGATCCGAACTTCAAGCGCGCGGTTATTTTGATCGGCCATCACGATGCTGGTGGCGCGCTTGGCGTTGTCCTAAACCGCCCAGCTGGAACGACTGTTCAGGAGTCAGCCCCACCAGTCGCCGAAATGATTGGCGACGGTGAGCTTCACGTTGGCGGCCCAGTGATGCCAGAGGCAGTCGTGATCGTCGCTGAGTTTGAAAGGCCTGAGGATGCGGCGATCTTGGCGTTCGAAAATGTTGGGGTTCTCGCTACCGACACTCCCGCCGAAGAGGTTGAAGAGAAGACCGTCCGGGTTCGCGCCTTTGCTGGCCACGCTGGATGGAGTGCGGGCCAGCTTGATGCTGAGCTCGCCGAGGACGACTGGATCGTGGCGCCAGCTGACGCTGACACGATCTTCGACGACGAAGTAGATGACCTTTGGTCTCGCGTGCTTGCGGATCTAGGCGGCAGCTACGAGTTGCTGTCCCGCATGCCCGAGGACCCAAGTGTGAACTGAGCCACTCCGGCACCCTGCCTTTTAGGAGTAGTTTTAGGCCCATGACAAACCTTTCGCAGACAGCCCTCGGCGCCTGGAGTGGCGGCCGTTACATGCGCTTCGGCGCACCTCTCGATGATGCTCGGTTCGAGGCGCTCCTCCGCCCGGATGAGCAGATCCAGACTGTCATCACTGCTGACACCTACGGAACCGGCGAGGCTGACAAGGCAGTTGGGCGCGCACTCGCCGGCCTGCCAAGGGATTCCTACAACCTGGTTGGCGCTGTTGGCCACGATTTCGTCAACGGCGAGCGCGTCGGGGCAAAGGGCTTCCCGCGCTTCACCAATCCCGACCTCCGCGGCCCTGATCAGTACGCCGACTACCTCCGGGCAGCGACAGAGGCAAGCCTTGAACGTTGTGGCGTTGACTCCTTTGACCTGCTGCTGCTCCACAACCCAGATCGCATCGGCTACACATCGCCAGTCGTCTGGGAAGCAATGGCTGCACTTAAGGATGAAGGCCTTGCCAGTGCAATCGGCGTAGCGCCAGGGCCAGCTAACGGATTCGTTCTCGACCTGATCAATTGCGTCGAGACGTTCGGTGAGCTGATCGACTGGGCAATGGTGATCCTCAACCCGCTCGAGCCATGGCCCGCGACCTACTCCCTCTCAGCCTGCGAGGCAAACGATGTGAAGGTGATCGCTCGTGTGGCTGACTACGGCGGACTCTTCCACGGTGATGTGACGGCCGGGCACCCGTTCCTTGAGTTCGACCATCGCAACTATCGCCCAGCCGGTTGGGTGGAAGCAGGCCTCGCGAAGATCGAGCAGATGCGCCCTTACGCCGACGAGGCTGGCCTGACGACTCTTCAGCTCGCCTGTGCTTGGAACCTCTCCCACACGGCCATTGAGTGTGTCGTGCCAACCTTGATTGAGGAGGGAATTGAGGGCTGCCGGCCGGTTGAGGAGCAGCGCAAGGACCTTGCCGGACTCCCCGCCAACGCTGGCAGCATCCTCAGCGCTGAGGCAGTTGAAGCGATCCGCGCGATCGGTGACAACAAGGGTTCCATGCGCCTTAAGGGTGCAGGCCCGGACCATGAAGGCGACGAGCTCGCCGACAGTTGGGCACTAAGCGACGATCTGGTTGGAACCGGATCCCGCTGGGACGTAGCTCCAACCGACCTGACCTTCACCCGGGCCTAGAACGAAACGAGCCACCCAATGGGTGGCTCGGCCTACAGAGTCTTTAACTCGCGAGTTAGTCCGACTTAGGCTCAAGGCCTACTGGGTACCAGCGAGGGCCTTCCTTGACGAGCAGACCTTGGTCCGCAAGCGTCGGGAGGACACGGAAGAGGTAGTTCCGGTGCGTGCCGATTGCAGCTGCAATCTCAGCCACCGTCATGCCGGGCTGCTTGCGCAGTGCCTTCAGTGCTTCGCCACCACGGTGACCGCTACCGCGCGGACGACCAGGCTTGCGGCCGGTCGGGCGGCGACCGCCACTCGGTGACTTCATGGCGCTGTCACCGCGAAGAAGACGAAGGGCGCCAATCAGGCGCTCATACTCTTCGACCACGGGCTGGATCTCATCAATCCGAGTCTCGATGTCTTTTACAACTGCATCAACGTGGTCTGCTGGCATTTTTAATTCTCGCTCCTGGGGGCTCAGGGTTTCTTGCGTCTAGTTCTATGTTGCCGTGGGTGGAAGCAACATGCACCGTGACTTATACGGTTCTTTGTGCGGGTCCGGAAGACTACAGAATCACTCTGACACCGTGTCAGAACTGTGTTTGACAGTGTGTCACAACTGATAACGGGGCGATGCTAGCACCCCAATGCCAGAGCGAGAAGTGAGTTTCGGCTAAGGATCTATTCCCCGGCGGCTTGCGGGTTTCTACGAGCGGCTGTCAGATTTACACGCTTAACGCGGTCGGCTTCATTCAGGTGGCCGAAGTCGGCGCTACCTTCGCTCTTGCAGATGAACGCAACATCACTTCTAATCGGCCTCCTCGTAGGACTACCGCTCGGTGGGATCGCGGTGTGGCTAATCGCTGGCCGCCGCAACGACGCTGGCCAATCAGAGGCAGTCAGCCAAGCAGTCAACGAGGCAATCATCGCCCTGCGCGATGACGCTGAGGCTGGCCGCCAGGCAGCAATTGACCAGCTCAACCAGATCAACTCGGCCGCCCACGAGAGCCAAGTCAAGCTCCAAGAGGAGCGGGCCAAGCGCGAACGCGAGGCAGTGAAGAACCTTGTGGACCCAGTTGAGGAGCACCTCAAGGAGGTCAGTAAGCGCGTCGAGACGCTGACTAAGGACTCGGGCGAGAACAAGGTCCGCATCACCGAGATGGTCCAGAGCCTCCACCAGAAGAGTGACCGCTTGGCTGATGTCACCACCTCCCTCTCGCAAGCGATGCGCTCACCCGGAGCCAAGGGTGGCTGGGGCGAGAAACAGCTTGAAAGCCTCGTCGAAGCCGCAGGCATGCGCGCGCACCTCCGTAACTACCGCACCCAGGTTGCTACTGACGCTGAAGGCGACAGCTCCCGCCCGGATATGGCAATCGCAATGCCAGGCGAGTTGGAGATGCTGATCGACTCCAAGGTGCCGCTGGAAAACCTCCTCAAGGCATTCGAGACAGAGGACCTTGACGAGCGTGAGCGTTACCTAGACGCGCACGCTGATGCCCTTCGGACACAGGTGATCAACCTCGCCAAGAAGGAATACCCGAAGAAGGTCAACAACTCACTGGACTTCGTCGTGCTGTTCGTCCCAGGGGATCACTTCCTTGACCTTGCGCTTAGCCGCAGGCCGCAGCTGCTTGAGGAGGCCTTGGAGCGCCATGTGATCCTCACCTCACCGTCAAGCTTCTTCGCTGTCCTGCTGGCCGTCTCAACAACCTGGCAGCAGCACCAACTCGCTGAGAACGCCGAGGCAATCGCCAACGAGGGCAAGGAGCTGTACGGCCGCCTCCGGATCCTCATCAACCACACATCAAGCGTTGGCAAGGCGTTGAACAAGGCAGTTGAGAGCTTCAACCAGATGATCGGCTCCTTCGACACCCGCCTGATCCCATCCGCTCGACGGATGGAATCATTGGGCGCAACCGACGGTAAGTCAATTGACCTACCGGACCCGATTGATGTGATCCCTCGCGAATCACAGAAGGTCGAAGAGCTTCCAGCGCCCGAAGACGACGCTGGGTAGAGTCTTACCCATGAGCCTAGAGATCCTCCGCGTTACTGATTCCGGCTGCCCTTGGGCTTACTCCGGCGAGCCAGCGCTCTCAGTCCTTAGGCATCGCTACCGCGACCAGATTGACTGGAAGCTGGCGATGATTGGCCTTGCTGAGACGAGCGACGTCTATGCAAAGAAGGGCTTTACACCGACACTCATGGCCACCATGGCCCCTAAGTTTTCCCGCCGCTTCGGAATGCCAATGTCAGCCGCAGTGAAGACCCGCACGCTTGGAACATGGCCAGCCTGCAAGACGGTCGTGGCAACCCGCCTCCACCAGCCTGAGCTCGAGGCACGAGTGCACCGTGCTCTCCAAGTCGCATGGTTCACAACCGCAGACGAGCTTGACACTTGGGATGCGCTCCGCTCAACCCTTGGGAATGTCGCTGGCTTGGATGCCGCAGCGATTGTTGAAGCTGCTGAGAATGACGCTGCTGTAGCTGAGGCCTTCAACGCCGACATGGCTATTGCCCGCAGTGCTGCTGGCTCGCCTACCGAGGCGCAAGGCAAGCACGCGATGGACGGCGACACCCCTCGCTACACGGCACCTTCGCTTCTGATGACTGCTAACGACGGTCGCAAGCTTGAGGCTGGCGGCTTCCAACCTGTTGAGGCGTACGACGTGATCATCGCCAACGCTGACCCAACTCTTGAGCGGCATGAGGCAGGCTCGATCACAGATGTCCTCGAGCGTTCGGAGTGGCCACTCTGCCCAGCAGAGGTAGCTGCGATAACAGCCCCATCTTTGGAAGACCCTGATGTAGCTGCAGTTGAAACAGAGCTTGTAGAACTCGCCGCCAACGGCGAAATCCAGCGGACTCCAGCCGGCAACGGCGCCTTCTTCAGCGTCTAAAGACCCGCAAACTGCAGGGACTTTGTGAAGTCTTTGTAACTATTCACACCTATTGCGCAACTCACTCCCACAGGAGGGGTTACAAAGGGTGGATGGTCACAACATTGTCAACAAAACGCGACATACCGCCAAGCGATCCCAAGCAGCTCGCTGATTGGCTGGCACCTCGCCCTGGGGAAACCTACGACGCATGGAGCAGTCGGTTCGACACCGCCGAGAAGAACCTCGGCCGGGCTGAGAACCAGACCGCCCTTGTCCGTCAGGCCCGCAGGCGCGGAGCACAGCCAAAGCGACGCGCCGCCTAGGCGCCTTGGTCAGCACCGCGCTCGCTCGTCGAGCGCGTGGCTAAGCGGACCGCCTCATGGCACCGAGGCGGCCGCTGGTCATCGGCAATAGCTGGACCGCCGCCGACGGTGGCACCATTGTTGAAGTGAGTGCTGTGGACGTAACCCCACCCGAAGCAACCGGCGAGGACCCGAGCGGCCCAAACGCATTCCGCTTCACTGAAGGTCATAAGCACCTTCACGGCGCCTTCGGTCAGGACACTTTCGGTCGTATTGCCGAACAGATTGCGCTGTTCTTTGGCACCCCGACCTACATCATCTGCCAAACGATCATTGTGGTCATCTGGGTTGCCGTTAACGCGATCGGATTCATCTTCACCTGGGACGCCTACCCGTTCGTGTTCCTCAACCTTGCCTTCTCTCTGCAGGCCGCCTACGCCGCGCCCCTGATCCTGCTTGCGCAGACTCGCCAGGCTGAGCGGGAGCAGCACGCTGAGGACGCAGCGACCCTCCACCGCGAGGATGTCGCCAATCAACACAAGGCACTGCTTGTCGAGAACACTGCCCTCACAAAGGAAACGCACCTCCTGACTGAGAAGGTGCGCTCCCTTACTGAAGACATCAAAGCGCTGACCGAACAGGTCAGCGCAAGCCTTAACCGACCTTAATCAGGTCTACGACGAATACCAGTGTGGCGTTAGGCGGGATTGAGCCCTGCCCTTGGCTGCCATAGGCAGTGTCCGGTGGGCAGATCAGCTCACGGCGACCGCCGACCTTCATGCCGACAACTCCCTTGTCCCAGCAGGGGATAACTGACCCTTGGCCGAGAGTGAATGGGAACTCGTTTGGTGAACGCTTCCAGCTGGAGTCGAACTCGGTGCCAGTGCCCCAAACGTCGCCGGTGTAGCGCATTGTCACCGAGTCGCCTGACTTAGCCTCAGTGCCGCTACCGGTCACGAGGTCCTTCGTCTGAAGTGATGTCGGTGGCTTACCCGAAGTCTTTGGCATTACAGGCGCCTTCGCGATGGCAGCTGGCACCTCAGTTGGCTGGCTCGAGGTTGTCGCTGGCGCAGTCTGCGCTGCGATGTCGCTCGACGTTGTTGTCGTGCTCGAGCTCTTGTTCCCTGCCCCTACGATCGCCGCAACTGCGATAGCCACCGCTGCAAGTACCAGGACGATTCCTGTCCGCTTCTCCATTATCAGACCCCTACTTTGTTGAAGTTGTTGTCGTTGTCGTTGTGGTTGACGAAGTCTTCTTCTTCGACTTCGTCTTCTTCGTCTTCTTCGTTGTCGAAGCTGCTGAAGTCTTCTTAGCTACGACAGTGAAGGTTGCAGTGCCGAAGGCCTGCTTCGTCTTAAGTGCATTGACCTTGAGGGTCTTGTTGACGAGGGCCACAGCTCCACGTGCGTAGACGAGGTTGATGCCAGTGGCCACGATGGCAGCGTCTGCGCCCTTGCCAGTCGCAAGGTTCTTCAGCCTGAGCTGGAAGATGGCGATTCGGTTGCCGTTGTAGTTGCCCGTGACCTTGCGTGACTCGGTGTTGAAGGCCACGTTGGTGAACGTCACCTTGGTTGCACCCTTGGCGAATGTGAGGCCGACAGCGCTGTGGACTGAGCCAATCAGGCTCTTCACAACGATGCGTCCGCCGTTGGCTGGCACCACGATGGTCGTTGGCGTTCCCTTGCCCGGAGCAGTCGGTGTGAGAGTCACACCAGCAGCCTTAAGCCGTGCCGCTGCGCCTGGGTCAATCGTGTAGGTGGTCGTTCCGCTGACGATCGCGCGAGCCTGCGATGCAGTGCTTGGGTGCGACGCCTTCTTGCCGTCTGATGACTTACTGGAGGAACCTCCGCAGGCTGCAAGGCTCAGTGTGAGCGATGCTGCGAGAACGGTGGCCAATGCCTTTGTGGCTGAGCGACGATTCATGTCTTCTCCTGTAACGGTGTGCTTTACGGGCGGTATGTGACCAAACCCACTGTGCAGAAGGTTAGGGCAGAAAGGTAAGAGGACCGGCACTGGCAATCCCTCTGCGAAATAGGCCCGTATCTTGTGGGCATGTTGATCGCAAACACCATCGCCGTGGTCTTCATGTGCGGACTCCACTGGTTCGTGCAAGTCGTCCACTATCCGCTCTTTGCAGCTGTCGGAGAGCCTGAATTCCCGGGCTACCACGAGCAGCATTCGACCCGCACGACCTATGTCGTGATCGGCCCAATGGTCGCCGACCTAGTCACATCGGCGTGGCTTGCTTTCTCACACCCATCCGCAGTTGGCTCTGCCCTCCCCATCATCGGATTCGCTTTGGCCCTGATCACCTGGGCGTCAACTGGACTGCTTCAAGTCCCTCGCCACGAGGAACTGGCAAGCGGCTTTGACGCTGGCGTGCACAGGCGCCTCGTCAGTTCGTCTTGGGTGCGCACAGTCGCATGGACACTCCACGCTGGAGTCTGCGCTGCGATGTTGTCGCTCGTCAGCTAGGACCTAAAGCGAACTGGCTCTGCTTGAGCCAGTCCAAGCCGCAAAGGCAATAAGCCCAACGACGACGCCTAACCAGTGCACTCCGGTGAGGGTTGCGAGTCCACTCGGGATACCGGCGACTATCGAGCCGACAAGACCGGCAAGCCATGAGAGTCCACCAACTCGGGCGCCAAACAGGCACGAGACAACCCAGGCTGCAGGGCCGATAAGCCAGCCCCAATCAACAAAGTCAGCGTGATCGAGGAAGACCATGCTGATACCGGCCAGCACTACGACTGCCACAACAGCAGCAGCTGTAGCCCGAAGGGCAGTTTGTCTGTTGAAGTCAGCCGTCATATCCGCCACTGCACAGGTTAGGCTTAAAACCCGATGGCCCCCCGGCGTCCTCAGAAGTCAGGTACCCGTAGCTCAGCAACCTCGCTCGTGCTCACGGTATTCGCTGCCGTCACTGGCCTCCTGCTGCTGGCTCCGGCAGCTCTTGCAGACGCCGGCGTTGACCGCCTTGGCGTGGCAGGCAAGATTCCTCAGGGTGTTGGCCTCAACTCCGCTTGGGTTGTAATCGCAGGCTGCTTTGTGATGTTCATGCAGGGCGGCCTCGCAATGGTCGAAGTTGGCTTTGTTCGCGGTAAGAACGCCGGCTCGATCATCCCTAAGTTCCTCGTCAACTTTGCGATCTGCGCTGCGGCCTTCTGGGCTGTTGGCTTTGCGATCTCCTTCGGTGACGGCAACCTCTTCACTGGCACCAGCGGCTGGTTCCTCAGCAACGCGCACGACTTCGCTCTCGCATGGCCCCAGTACACAAACGGGGTGACAGCTGAAGCACTGTGGTGGTTCCAGTTCACCTTCTGCGCGATCGCGCTGGCGATCGTTTGGGGAACAACCCTTGAGCGGATCAAATTCAGCATCTACATCGTCTACGCGATCATCTTCAGCGCTGTCATCTACCCACTGGTCGCGCACTGGATCTTCAGTGACGGCTGGCTTCGCCACAACTTCCATGTGCAGGACTTTGCTGGCTCGATCGTCGTTGACGTGACCGCAGCTGCTGCAGCATTGGCAGTGCTTGTCGTTCTTGGCCCTCGCCGCGGCAAGTACGGCGGTGACGGCAAGCCACGCGCAATCCCAGGCCACAACATGCCGCTCTTTGGCCTTGGCATCTTCATCCTCTGGCTTGGTTGGTACGGCTTCAACCCTGGCTCAACTCTGACGGCGCTCGACGGCCGCTTCCCGGAGATCGTTGTGATCACAACTCTCGCTGGCGCCTTCGGCGTGCTTGCTGCTGTCTCGCTGATGTGGTTCCGCACTAAGACTTTCGACATTGGCATGAGCGGCAACGGTGCGATCGCCGGCCTTGTGGCAATCACCGGCCCTGCTGGCTACATCGACGCTTGGGCCGCGCCAATCATTGGCGCAATCGCCGGGATCATCGTCGTTGAAGGCGTACTGCTGATTGACCGCAAGGTGGACGACCCAATCGGCGTTCTCTCAGCCCACGGCCTCGCCGGCGCTTGGGGAGCAATCTCACTCGGCCTCTTCGCGGTCCCGCGCCTTGCTGACTACAACCTGCCTGGCAGCCACGGCGGCCTCTTCTACACCGGCACCCTCACGCAGATGTGGCCACAGCTGCTTGCGATCGTCGTCGTATTCGTCTTCGTATTCGCCAGCTCATGGGCCATCTTCAAGGCTGCCGACATGGCTTGGGGAATCAGAGTCACTCCGGAGATGGAGAATGCTGGCCTCGACATCAGCGAGCACGGCATGTACGGCTACCCAGAGCAATTTATTCCGGCAGCGGAACTCTTTAGCTACGGTGCTGTTCCAGCAGGTGAACGTGTGGGCACTGGCCCCGTATCGGACCCGGAGGTAACAACATGAAGAAGATCGAAGCATTCGTAAGGCATGAGTCCTTTGAGCCAATCCGTGAGGACCTGCTCAACAAGGGCATTCCTTCAATGACTGTTACCGAGGTCAAGGGCAGCGGCCGCCAGCGCGGCATTGTTGAGACCTACCGTGGCGCCCAGCTGACCAACCACCTGCGTCCGAAGATCAAGATTGAGATCGTCGTAGCTGACGGCGAAGTTGACAGCGTTGTCAGCACAATCCTTGAGCACGCCAAGACGGGCAATGTTGGCGACGGCAAGATCTTCGTGCTTCCAGTTGAAGCTGCCTACCGTGTCCGCACTGGCGAGACCGGTGAGGATGTTCTTCAAGCTCACGAGGGCGACGAGGCCTAAAGCCTTTCCGCCCTGCGTTAGCGGGGCGCTAAGAGGTAACGAGTAGCGTCGCGGACTTCGTGGCCTTGAGGCCTGCGAGGTCGACGAGCTGAACTGTGACTGTGTACTTGCCGCGCAGGAGGCCGCTGGTGTTGAACTTCACTGTCGTTGCCCCGGCCGGTACGGATACGCGGGTTACACGCGGACGGAAGCGAAGCTTCTTTGATGCCGGAGCAATCGTCACGACTGCCGTCCCGTACTTGGACGAGTTGACTGTGACCTGCCCGCTGCGCTGGCCGTGCTTGAACTTCGAAGGGAACTTGAGCCGCGCCAGAGATGGCGTCTCCGAGTTGATTTGACTTACCCACTGGCGGTCACCGCCATAGGCAACAAACAGCCATGTAAAGGCTGTTGTTCCGTCACTTCCGCGTGAGACGAGCGGCTGGTCCGGCTGGGCGTTGTTGTCGAAGAAGTTGCCCTGAACCGGCGGCTTTCCAGTTGACGGTGGCACGAGGGTGACTGTCCCACCCGATCCGTTCTTAGGCGTGATTGAAACCAGCGCTACCTCAGTCTTGGCCTTGCCCACGAAGAGGGTTGCGGCGCCCGATGAGGCAAGTGAGATTGCTACTCGATCGATACTCACACCGGGGCCGACGCTTACTGGGTCCCCCGCTGCCTTCGTCCCGTTGGTCCCTAGCCGCTTGAAGACGACCACCGGGCCAGGGTTGACGGTGCCGAATGACCGAATCCAAGTGACGATCGACGCACCGCTGGCGTTGATCGCAACGCTCGGGTGCGACGGTGTCTCGACCACACTTCCGCTACCTGCTTCCAAGTCTTGCCTAGTGCCGGGAACGCCAGCGCTGCTGATCCGCTTTGCCGACACCTTGTAGGGGCCAACTCCGTCCGTGCTGGTAATCCAAGCAGCGATGAGGCTGCCATTGCTTGACTGGGCAACGTCTAAGCCCTCGTTGCGCCTCGAGGCGTCTGCGATGGTCTGCGAGTCAGCAGCAGCGAGTTCGTTGAAAGCGTTGATCTGATTGACGCGGTAAGTCGAGTCAACTGCACCGAACAAAGTCTCAGTCCAGACGACCGTAGAAACTCCAGTTGCGGCTGTGAACACATGCGGCACTCCGCATGCAGCCGAGTTCGCCTTGCAGAGCGTCGTGCCAAGGTCCCGAAGAATCGAATTGTCCGCGGCCAAGCGAACAGCTGCCACCTTGGGTATTACCCCGGTCTGCCAAGCGAGAGTTGCTGTCCCGTCTGAGGCCAGGGCCACGGACGGAGATTGGTTTAGGGAATCGTTCGGATTCGTGCCGGATCCAGGAGCCGGCGTGGTCATGGCGGCTGCAAGCTTGAACTTGGTAGTCAGGCCTGAGAATCGCCGCACGCGAATGTGGAACTCGCCCCCTGCCTGTCCGGCGAAGGCAATGATTCCTTTGCCGCTGTTGTCTACCGAAACTGCTGGGTAGAAACCGTTGTCGTTGGCACCAGTACCGCCAACCAGAACTGGCGTGCCGTACTTACCGTTGGGTTGGATCCGAACAGCTTTAAGCCGGTTGTTGTCGCCGGAATCGGTGTAGACGAGCGTCGTCCAACCAAGAT
>CALJKH010000120.1 GCA_937973575.1 uncultured Solirubrobacterales bacterium
CCGTTACGGATCCATTGCCGAGCTGACCGTTTGAGTTGAGACCCCAGCACTTGAGGTTGGTTCCTGACAGAAGCGCACAGTGGTGGGAGCCTGTTGTACTTGACCCGGTGGAGAGAGTCACCACGCCTGAAATGCCCGCCACAGAAACTGGAACTTGGGTATTGGTCTTCGTACCGTCGCCAAGTTCACCATTGCCGTTGTAGCCCCAGCACTTGACGCCGCCCGCGTTGATCGCGACACAGGTTGAGTAAGTACCACCTTCTACTTGGGCAACTCCTGAAACTGCAGTTACGGAGACTGGTGAGGTGCGCTGGGTCGTGGTGTTGTCGCCAACCTGCCCGTAGTTGTTGTAGCCCCAGCATTTGAGCGAACCGTCACCAAGAACTGCGCAAGTGTGGTTGCTCCCCGCTCCAATCTTCGTGACATTCCCAAGCCCTGTGACAGCGACTGGCGTACTGCGATGAGTGCTGGTTCCATCGCCTAGTTCACCGTCAGCGTTGTAACCCCAGCACTTGGCCGTTTTGTCATTCAGCAGAGCACAGTTCTGGTTGGACCCAGTGGTGATTGAGGTAACCCCGGAAAGGCCGCTTACCGCGACTGGCGTGCTGCGGTTCGTGGTTGTTCCATCGCCTATTGAGCCGTAGAAGTTGTAGCCCCAACACTTTGCTGTTGCGTCGGCAAGAACCGCGCAGGCGTGCTGGTTGCCCGCAGAGAGCTTGACGACATTGGTAAGTCCCGAGACCGCAACGGGTGTGAGTGAGTCGGTCGTCGTTCCATTGCCAAGCTGGCCGTTTGTGTTGGTGCCCCAGCACTTGACTGTCTTGTCGGCAAGAAGGGCGCAGGAGAAAGTCCCGCCGCTAGCCACCTGGGTGGCCGTCGTAATCCCCTTCACCGCGACGGGCATCAACCTGTCGGCAACCGTTCCGACTCCAAGCTTCAGGTAGTCGCCCCAGCAGCGGACTGTGCCGTCACTGACAAGCGCACAGGTTGAGGTTGACGAAACACCAAACTGGGTGAGCGTCTTGCCAGAAATACCCGCTGGCGCGTGGAGCGGACTGGTTGTGTTTGAGGTGCTGCCGTCACCCAGCTGGCCGTAGTTGTTTTGCCCCCAGCAGCGAGTTGAGGCATCCAGCAGGATCGCGCAAGTGCCGTTTCCTCCAGCAGAGATGTCGCTGGCAGCGGGAAGGTCCGAGACCGCGACCGGAGATGTCCGATAGGTCACTGTGCCATCGCCAAGTTGCCCCTGAGCGTTGTAGCCCCAGCACTTCGCTGTGTTGTTAGTCAGGAGGGCACAGCTGTGATACGAGCCAAGGCTGATCTTCCTGACCAGCGAAAGACCGCTGACCGCTACCGCGGTACTCCGGTTGTTCAAGGTTCCGTCGCCCAGTTCGCCATGGCCGTTGTAGCCCCAGCACTTGGCTGTCCCGTCCGTCAATACCGCACACGAGAAGTCGTAGCCAGCAGACACCGAAGCAGCGTTGGTGACCCCGGTTACAGCGGTCGGGGATGTGCGAACGGTCGCTGTCCCGTCACCAAGCTGTCCATAGACGTTGTAGCCCCAACACTTGACTCTTCCATCAAACAGGGCGGCGCAAACGTGCTGGCGGCCGGCCGAGATGGATGTAACTCCGCTCAAGCCCGGAACTGCAACTGCGGTTGACCTCTGCGTCGTCGTGCCATCGCCAAGCTGTCCGTTGGCGTTGTAACCCCAGCACTTGACTGTTGAATCGTCCAGAAGCGCACACGCTGAGTAGTCGCTGATCGCCACGCTCTTGGCATTCGACACACCCTTGACGGGTGCTGGAGTAGAGCGGTCCACGGTTGAGCCATCACCAAGTTCGCTGTGGGCGTTGTAGCCCCAGCAGTTGACGCTTCCGTTTGAAAGCACAGAACAGCTGAAGTTCACATTGCTTCCGGCAACAACATCCTTGGGCTGAGCAGCCAACGCTGACGCAGGCCCAAAGGCCAGTACTGCCATGGCGAGGAGCACAACTGTGAAACCACCGGCCCTTGAACTGCTTCGGGTAGTGCCATTCACTCGGGTGCGTGCCATTGGGGGTGAAGACTCCAGTCTTGCGTTGGGGGGCTGGGGGCTGAGAGTGACTGCTCACCTCACTTCCCAGTAAGGGGACAAACTACACCACTTTTACAACGGGCGATCCAGTTCCCAACAGCCGTAACTAATTGAATCGGATTCCTGAAACCGCAACACCGGACCATGCGCGACGGCGCTGGCCGTCTATGCTGGACAGAAGTGACTACATTTGCCGACCTTGGCCTTGGGCCTGAAATCCTTGAGGCCCTGAAAGAAGTCGGATACGAATCTCCGTCACCAATTCAGGAACAGGCCATCCCGCCTCTCCTTGAAGGCCGCGACATGATCGGCCAAGCTCAGACTGGCTCGGGCAAGACTGCAGCCTTCGGCCTTCCGCTCCTAAACTACGTTGACGCGAGCGACCCTGATGTCCAAGCCCTAGTCCTTACCCCCACTCGCGAACTCTGCATCCAGGTAACTCAGGCGATCCGCTCCTACGGCGCTAAGAAGGGCATCGATGTAGTCGCAGTGTTCGGCGGCGCGCCAATCAAGACCCAGCAGGCCCAGCTTCGCGCCGGCGGCCAGGTTGTCGTTGGCACAGTTGGCCGAGTCAAGGACTTGATCAGCCGCCACTCGCTTGTACTTCACTCCTGCCGCTTCATCGTGCTCGACGAAGCTGACGAGATGCTTGACCTTGGCTTCCTTGAGGACGTCGAAAAGATCATGGCCCTCACCCCCGGCTCACGCCAGACGGCGCTGTTCAGCGCGACGATGCCACCGGCAATCCAAGCTCTTTCAGAGAAGTACCTCTACGACCCTGCCCACGTGAAGATCAAGGCTGAGACGCTCACAGTGGACAGCGTTGAGCAGTTCGCACTCGAAGTCCCACAGAAGGACAAGCCTGAGGCGCTCGCCAAGGTACTCAAGGCTGAGCGGCCTGACCAAGCCATCGTCTTCGTCCGCACGAAGATCCGCTGCGACCAACTCTTCAAGAAGCTCAAGAACGAGGGGATGAACGTGCGCGCGCTTCACGGCGACATGTCCCAAGGCTCACGCGATGGCGTAATGCTCGCTTTCAAGAGCGGCCGCGTCCCAGTGCTGATCGCCACCGATGTCGCAGCCCGCGGCCTTGACGTCAGCACCGTTACCCACGTAATCAACTTCGACGTTCCCAACTCGCCTGACGTCTACGTCCACCGCATTGGCCGCACAGGCCGCATTGGCCGCTCTGGCCGGTCGGTCACCTTCTACGAGCCAAAGCAGACTGGTGACCTTGCCGCGATCGAGAAGCACACCAGCAGCAAGATGAAGCAGTGGGAAGCCGGCGCCAAGACTGCGCCGCAGAAGACGACTGCTCCCCCGAAGCGCCATGAGAAGCCAAAGATTAAGTCCGCCAATGGCGATGCGCCCAAGTCCGATGGCCCCCTTCGCAAGTTGATTGCCGACAAGGGCAGTTCAGACGGCATTGAAGCTGCAGACTTGATCAGCGTCCTCACCAAGGCTGGACTTGATGGCGAGCAGATCCACAACGTCAAGGTGTTGCGCAGGTTTAGCCTGCTGGAAGTACCCGAGTCAGAAGCTGACAGGGTCTGCCGCGAGGCATCCGGAACCCCAATGGGGCCGGGCGAGCTGAGGCTCGAAGCTGCTGGCGGCTAGAGTCCCGCCCATGTCTACAGCAACCATTAACACCACAGAGGGTGCAATCGAGATCGAGTTCTTCGACGCCGATGCCCCAAAGACCGTCGAGAACTTCCGCAAGCTGGCAGCCGACGGCTTTTACAACGACCTCATCTTCCACCGTGTGATCAAGGACTTCATGATCCAGGGCGGGTGCCCACTTGGCACCGGCACTGGTGGCCCTGGCTACACCTTCGAGGACGAGTTCAACGACCACAAGGTTGTGCGCGGCGCACTCGCAATGGCGAACGCCGGGCCGAACACCAACGGTTCGCAGTTCTTCCTTGTCACGACTGATGCTGCGCCATGGCTTGACGGCAAGCACACAGTCTTTGGCCAGGTAACGGCCGGCATGGATGTAGTTGACGCCATTGAAGGCACTGAGACCGACGGCCGTGACGCACCGGTTGAGCCAATCGGCATCGTTACTGTCGAGCTCGCTGACTAAGCAAAGCCGACCAGTTGGATCTTCAAAGCGCTGTCCCGAAAGGGGCGGCGCTTTTTGGTTGCTGTCAAGCAACACCAGCCTGTACGAACACCCACGCCTCCGGTACCGTTCAAGCATCGGGTGTGCCATTCGGCACAGCCCCAAGAGAACTGCACCCAGGGAGGGTCATTCATGTCCAGCATCACTGGCAGCGACGTAGAGACTTCAGGTAACGGCAGCAGCGCCTACGGATCAACCGGCACTATCGGCGTTGACAACCCTGCAACTGGTGAGCGCATCGGCGAGATCCACGTCACCACAGCTGCCGAACTCAACGAAATTGCAGCCCGTGGCCGCGCAGCCCAACCCGGCTGGGAAGCCCTTGGTTTTGCTGGCCGCGCAGAGATCTTCGCCCGCTGCCAGAAGTGGTTCATCACCAACCAAGAGCGCCTGATCCAGAGCGTCCAAGCTGAAACTGGCAAGACTTACGAGGACGCCCTCCTCGCAGAGATCGCTTACACGGCTGGCGCCTTCAAGTACTGGGCCAAGCATGCGCCTGAGTTCCTTGCTGACGAGCGCGTCAAGACTTCATCCCCGTTCGTCAAGGGCCGCAAGCTTGTCGTTCGCCACGCGCCTGTTGGCCTTGTCGGCGTAATTGGCCCATGGAACTTCCCAATCACTAACTCGTTTGGTGACTGCATCCCAGCAATGGCCGCTGGCAACAGCGTGATCCTCAAGCCAAGCGAAGTAACCCCATTGACTTCACTTCTTATTGCTGAGGGCATGAAGGAGTGCGGGATCCCAGAGGGCGTCTTCCAGGTTGCAACTGGTGACGGCTCAACTGGCGCCGAGCTTGTTGACCGCGTGGACTTCATCATGTTCACCGGGTCAACCCGCACAGGCCGCAAGGTGGCAGTCCGTGCAGCTGAGAACCTGATTCCTTACGGCCTCGAGCTAGGCGGCAAGGACCCAATGATCGTCATGGCCGACGCCGATGTAGAGCGCGCTGCCAACTACGCAGCCTTCTACGCGATGAACAACGCTGGCCAGGTCTGCATCTCGGTTGAGCGCGTCTATGTAGAAGCTCCGATCTACGACGAGTTCGTCGCCAAGGTAACGGAGAAGGTCAAGAGCCTTCGCCAGACAGCGCCAACCGGCCCTGGTAGCTCAGACGTTGGTGCCGTGATCTTCCCGCCGCAGATCGACATCGTTGAAGGACACGTCAAGGATGCAGTCGCCAAGGGCGCAAAGGTCCTGACTGGTGGCGAGGCACACCGTGACGGTGGTCGCTTCTTCGAGCCAACAGTGCTCGTTGATGTTGACCACACGATGGAGTGCATGACCGAGGAAACCTTCGGCCCCACCCTTCCGATCATGAAGGTAGAGAGCGTTGATGAGGCAATCCGCCTCGCCAATGACTCCGTCTACGGCCTTCAGGCATCCGTCTTCTCAGGTGACCTTGCCAAGGGCGAGGCAGTTGCCCGCAAGGTTGAGGCTGGCGCTGTTTGCGTCAACGATTGCCAGATCAACTACACGGCCCTCGAGCTGCCAATGGGCGGTTGGAAGACCAGCGGTGTTGGCGTACGCCACGGTGCGTATGGCATCCGCAAGTACTCAAAGCCACAGACGATCCTTGTGACGAAGCTTGCCCTCGGTAAGTCTGACCTGCACATGCACCCATACACGGCGAAGCGCAGCAAGCTGTTTGGTCGCATGATCAACCTGATCTACGGTCGCGGTCGCGGCTAACAAGATCAGGAAGAGGTAGGCGCTGCTAGCGCTACTGCTGGCGGCCGGTGCCTCGGCCGTCTGGGGCGCCGGTGATTTCTACGCCGGTTACTTAAGCCGTTCGCGACCGGTCTTGAATGTCGCTGCGATCTCGCAGGTCTCAGCGCTCATCGTCGGGGCCATCGCCCTTGTTCTGCTTGGCGAATCACTTCCCACCGGCGCCAACCTTTGGAACTCGCTGGCTGCAGGAGTCTGTGGTGGCTTTGGACTGATTGCGCTCTACCGCGCTCTGTCGATTGGGGTTATGAGTATTGCTGCGCCGATCAGCGCATTGGCAGCCCTTGTCCCCTTCTTCTGGGGTATCGCTGAAGGTGACTCACCGCGGACCACTCAGATCCTTGGCGGGCTTGTCGCACTCTTCGGTGCTCTACTCGCTTCACGGGAGCCTTCCCACAGCACCGTCTCGCGCGAGCAGTTCAGGAAGTCAGTTGCGCTGGCGTCGTTCAGCGCAGTTGCCTTGGGCACTGGCCTCGTATTCCTTGCGCACGCCTCACCTGGCGGGGCGATGCCAGTTCTAGTCGCCGACCGCATCGCGACGACAGCGATCATCCTGCCGCTTGCCCTCTTTGCCAAGCAAGGGCCGAAGGGGCCGCTGATCGCGCTGATCCCGCCGGCGATCGTCGGACTCTTTGACACATCAGCCAACGCTCTCTACATCGGTGCGATTAGTCATGGTGGGCCACTGTCAATGGTGGGCCTGCTTGCCTCGCTCTACCCAGTGACGACTGTGCTGCTTGCGCGCTTCACCCTCAACGAGAATCTTGAGCGCCACCAAGCCATTGGTGTTGCCGTCGCCCTCTCGGGCATCGCCCTCGTTGCGGTTTAACCGGCCCCCGAACGCGCCGCAGGCGTGTTCGCTTCTAGCGGTTGGCGCAGGCTTCGATGCCGAGCGCGTCCCACGACGCACGCTCACGTTGCGAGCTCTGAGTCGCTTGGTCGGCGACGTTTCGCAGAACTACGACCGGGTCCCCGCCCTGTTGAAGCTGGCGTGAGCCCTTCTGAAGGCTTGCTGCCTGCTGGCCGACAAGGTCAACCGCAAGGTTCCATGACTGCTGCACATCTGACGGTGGCTCAAGGCCCTTCAGCGCTGCGGAGAGCTGCCCCATCACAGTTGCCGAGTTGGTTAGGAATGCTTGGACTTCGGTGTCAGCCCGCGGGTCAGGGATCTTGATCAGCTGCTGGTGAGCCTTGGTGCACGCCTCAGTTGCCTTGTCGTGCAGCTCACCTGAGTCGAGGCGGCTACTTCCACACCCGGAGGCTGCGACAGCACCTGTTACGGCCAGGGCTATCACCAGCCGCCTGCGCATCAACCCAGCTCAACTCCAAGCAGCCGCTCTAGTTCAGCGACAGTCTCAGTGGTGTTGGTGTGGTGAATTGGTGCCATGCCAAGTTCGCGGGCAGGGTCAAGGTTGAAGTGGAGGTCGTCTACAAAGATGCACTCCTCAGTCTTGACTCCAGTTCGCTCAGCTCCTAGGACATAGATCTCTACTGCTGGCTTTCGCATCCCCTCATTGCCTGAGATAACGACTCCGTCAAACAGCTCGTCGAGTAGATCCTGCGGGTAGCGGCGCGTTCCCCATGAGTTGGAGACAAGCCCGGTTGGGATGCCTGCAGCGCGAGCCTTCCGGACTGCGTTGATCATCACAACATCGGGCTCGATGCGGCCAAACAGCCCGTCGATCAAACCCTCGGCAGGCGCGCCAATCAGGTCAGCAAAGCCAGGCTCAAACTCAGCCTCGGTGATGCGGCCGCATTCAAGGTCAAACAGAAGCTCCTGTGCGCTTGGGTCATTGCGGAAAGCGTGACCGATCGCCTCAGGGTCAATGTCGTGGTCAGCGCAGAAGGCGCGGAACGACGCAAAGAGGTCAGTTGTTAGAACCCCACCCCAGTCGACGAGCAGCGCTGTCTTTTGGTCAGACAAGCTTGCCCTCGGCAATCTCAAGTGCGCGCTCAGCCAGCTGCACGACGCCGTCGCCAAAGCCCTTCAAGAATGGATCGTCAGAGGCCCCACTGATCGCGCGCTTGTAGTTGCCCTCCATAAACACGACAGCCTTCCAGAGGGCGAGGGCGGTGTACCAATTCATGTCCTTCACAGAGCGGCCACTCTTCTCCTCGTAGCGAGCGATGATCTCCGCCCGGGTCATGAAGCCTTCCTGCCTTGTTACGGCAGTCAGTTCAAACATCCCACGGTCGGGATCGTCGTGGTCAGACCAAAGCGTGCAGAGGTAGCCGACGTCTGCGAGCGGGTCGCCGATTGTTGCCATCTCCCAGTCGAAGATTGAGACAAGCTTTGCCGGTGCTTCCTTCTCGTACATCGTGTTGCCAAGGCGGAAGTCACCGTGGACGATTGTCGCTGTGCCGGAATCGGGGAGATTGTCCCGTAGCCAAGTGCCTACCTGCTCAACAGCCGGGATCTCACGCGTCTTGTTGATCTCCCAGAGGCCCAAGAAACGACTCACTTGGCGCTCGAGGTAGCCGGTTGGCTTGCCAAACCCTTCAAGGCCTGCTGCTTGCCAGTCAACAGCATGCACTTCAACGAGTGCGTCAACCAGTTCCTCGCTGATCAGTCGGTGTTGTTCTGGAGTGTTCAGTGCCGCAGGTACCTCGCTGACGATCACATCACCCTCAACGCATTCCATGACATAGAAGGGTGCGCCAATTACCTCAAGGTCGTCGCCGACTGCGAGGACCTTGGGTGTGCGGGCTGCGGTGCCATCAAGTGCTGTTAGAAGGCGCGCCTCGCGCAGAACATCGTGGGCTGTTGGGGGCAGAGGGCCCCTTGGTGGGCGCCTCAGTACAGCCGTTACGGAGCCACGCTTAAGGACGTAGGTGACATTCGAGTGCCCGTCCCCGACTGGCTCTAGTTCCGGCAACCCTTCGCCAGGTGCGATCCCGTTTGCGTCAAGAAACTCGGCCAGTGGCTCAAGCACAACAAGCGGCTCGCGCTCATTGGCCTCGCCCTCTGCGTGGGTCAAAACAATGTCATCAGGGGCGATAGGAGTTGGCATTGTCCGGACTCTACTTTCACCGCCACACACTGCGCGCACCGGCCGAACTGCTTTTGCGAGTGAGCGTAAGTTTGGGTCGAACTCCGATAGCATCGGAACCGATGTCAGTCGCCCAAAATAAAGCCGCTCGCAGGGTGCGCTTGATTGAGGTGGCAATTGAGGACATCCTCGAAAATGGTGTTGAGGGCTGCTCGTTCCGCACCCTTGCAAAGCGGTCAGGTACTACCACCGCCCCATTTACATACGAGTTCGGCTCGCGGGCAAACATGCTCAAGGCGATCGCCGACAGGACTTGGGCTTGGCTTGAGCCAGATGATGTGGGCACAGCTCGCACTCCGCTTGAGCTTCTGAAGACCAAGTCGCGCCGGTGGACGCCGATTGACGAAGCCGACGTGCCGTTCGTCAACGTCTACATCCAGCTCACATTCCATGGGATCCACAACAAGGAACTGGCTGACCACATGGATGCCCTCAACGCAAAGGGCGACGCCCTCTGGCACAGGCTTGTGGAGATGGCTCAGGCCCAAGGTGAGATCCCCGCTTCAATCGTCGCCTCCGACCTAGTTATTCAGCTGTGGACCATGAGCGACGGCCTCGCTGTAGCCCGGATGTCGCACCCGACTGAGTTCACGGCTGAAACTGTCGAGCGCCTCTGGAGTGACGCGTTCGACCGCCTTGTCGGCGCTTAGTCAGCCCTTCTCCTCCGGACTGTCTTACCAGCGACTAGTTACGACTTTGCTGCGCGTGTAGAAGCGCACAGCATCGGTTCCGTTGGCATGAAGGTCTCCGTCGATGGAGTCCTTCCAACCTGAGAACGGGAACCAGGCAACGGGTGCCGCAACACCAACATTTACGCCGACCATGCCGGCCTCAACGTGGAAGCGGTAGTCGCGGGCAGCCTTGCCTGAGGTGGTGAAGATCACCGAGGCGTTGCCGTAACGTGATGAGTTGACGAACTCAAGTGCCTCTTCAAGCGTTTCGGCGCGGGTGATTGCCAGAACTGGGCCGAAGAGCTCTTCGCGGATTACATTGTGGTCTGGGCCAGCGCCGTCAATGATCGTTGGGGCTAGCTCTGCTCCGCCTGGGCCACCGTCGCGGCGACCGTCAAGGACGATGTCGCAGCCGCCAGCCTCAGCAGCAGCGATCTCAGCCTCAATCCGCTCGCGCGAGGCGGGCGTGACTACTGGGCAAACATCGGTCTTCGGGTCAGCCCCATCGCCAGTGACAAGCTTGGATGCTGCGTCGACTACAAGTTGGAGTGTTCTGTCCTGCTCTTCCTTGGTGCCGACGAGAACCGCGACAGAACCGGCAAGGCAACGCTGGCCTGCTGCGCCGAAGGAGGAGCCAAGGACGCCTTGGGTCATTACATCTGGGTCTGCATCTGGCATGAGGACCATTGAGTTCTTTGCGCCGCCCAGTGCTTGGCAGCGCTTGCCAACCTCAGCGCAACGGCTGTTGATGATGCGGGCAGTCGTGGCTGAGCCGACGAAGGAGACTGCGTCAATGCCGGGGCTTTCAAGGATTGCCTCAACGCAGTCGCGGCCACCGTTTACGAGGTTGACGACGCCCTTGGGGATTTCCTCGATGCCGTCGACCAGTTCCATGATCCGCATTGAGGTCAGCGGGTCCTGCTCACTTGGCTTGAGGATGAATGTGTTGCCGCAGGCGATCGCGTAGGGCAGGAACCAGAGCGGGATCATCGCCGGAAAGTTGAACGGGGTGATCGCTGCGATCACGCCAACCGGCTGGCGCACGAGCTCGACATCTACGCCGGTGCCGATGCCCTCAAGGTTCTCGCCCTTCAGCAGCACTGGCGTGGCAGTTGCGTGCTCGACTGACTCGATACCGCGGCCAACTTCAGCGAAGGCATCGTCGAGCGTCTTGCCCATGTCAGTGGTGACGATGCGGGCGAGCTCGTCCTTGTGGGCTTCAAGCACCTCGCGCAACTTCATTACTGCGCGGGCCCTGACCATTGGGCTGGTCGCACGCCAAGCTGGGAAGGCTGCGCGGGCAGCAGCTACAGCTGCCTCAACCTCAACAGGCCCTGACAGCGGGACCTGTGCGAGGACTTCACCCGTTGCCGGGTTCCTGTCCTCAAGGCGATCGCGCGAAGGGTCCACATCAACGAACTCGCCGTTGACGTAGTTGCCAATCACTTTTCCTGTTTCAGGTGCTGAGGTGGCCATGAGTCCACGATACCCGAGGAATAACGGGTATCAGCGACCCTTCCAAACAGGGTCACGCTTCTCGGCGAAGGCAAGTGCGCCTTCCTGAGCGTCTTCACTGGTGAAGACAGGGGCAACGATTGCCTCCTGGGCATCCCAGCCTTCAGCCTCTGACCAGTCAACTGCCTTGGTCAGGATCTCCTTGGACGCGTAAACAGCAAGCGGGCCGTTAACTGTGATGCGACCGGCCAGCTCAAGAGCTGCGTCGACAGTGCTGCCAGCTGGGGCAACAACGTTGACAAGGCCAACTTCGTAGCCGCGCTCAGCGCTGATTGGGTCACCGGTGAGGGCAAGCTCCATCGCTACGTGGAAAGGAATGCGGTTTGGCAGGCGAAGCAGTGCGCCGCCGGCAGCAACAAGGTTGCGCTTGGCTTCTGGGATGCCGAGCTTTGCGCCCTCTGCAGCGACGATCAGGTCACAGGCAAGCGCGATTTCCATGCCGCCTGCAACTGCGAAGCCTTCGATGGCTGCGATCAGCGGCTTCTTCGGGCCCTTCTTGGCGATGCCAGCAAAGCCGCCGTCTTCAAGGAAGGGAAGCTCGCCCCTCATGAATGCCTTCAAGTCCATGCCTGAGCAGAAGTAGCCACCGGCACCAGTGAGGATGCCTACGCGCAGATCCTCTGAGGCGTCAAGGCGGGCAACAGCGTCAGCGAGCCCCTGGGCAACTGCACCATTTACAGAGTTGCGAGCGTCGGGGCGGTTGATGGTGATGATGAGGACGCCATCGCGCTCCTCGGTGAGTACTGCTGTTTCAGTTTCGGTCATGGGTGGAAGGGTACGGGAAGCAGGTTTATGCCGAATCTTCCACTGAGTTGACACAACCAACGCTTGTCCTTTGCATATCGGATCAGATATAGTGCCGGTATGCAAATTAGGGATGTCATTCGTGATGCGCGGCAGGCCGCCGGCCTAACCCAGAAACAGCTAGCCGCACTAGCGGGCACTTCGCAGCCAACTGTTGCTATCTACGAGTCTGGCCGGCGGGACCCAAGCACTTCCACGCTAATCCGACTTGTTGAGGCCTGCGGCGGCAGGCTGCGAATTGAAATGGGTCACGCTCCGGTCCGCACACAAAGCCAAGCGGAACTCAAACGAGCTGGAGAGAAATTCATTGAGGTTTTGGATCTGGCTGAACGGCTTCCAACCAAGCACAGCCCCGACCTGAACTTTCCTCGCCTACCCGAGGCCAAGCTCCGCTAAGTGAAGAGCGTCAGGTCCGGCTCTTTGTCGCCACGGACGACAGCGAGTTCAACCTCAACGCAGGCAATCCCGCGGCTCTCAGCCAGCACTGCCGCCTGAGGGCGAATCTTCTCCGCAACAAGAACTCCGCGGCAGTCAGCCTTCTCAGGGTCAAGGCGGATGCGCTCCAGATAACGGGTCAGCTGCTCGACAGCGTCAATCGTTGCTTGGCGCTTCACCTCAACTGCGACCCAGCCGTCAGCGTCATCGCGGCACATCAAGTCCACTGGGCCAATGTCAGTCGCCCACTCACGGCGGACAAGGCGGAAGCCCTCCCCACACCAGTGCGGTGCTTCGGCCAGCGCCTCCTGCAGGTCCTTCTCAATCCCGTCCTTCTCCAAGGCTGCTGCCTCGCCCATGTCATGGAGCGAGTCGGAGACAACCTCAGTGATTGTGATCTCCAGCTTGTCTTCAGTCTTACCGGCCTTCTTGCGGACGATGATCTTCTCAACCGGTGAGCCTTCCTCCTCAATCACTGTTGGAGGAGTCATCCAGTTCTGCGGCTTGTAGCCACCGGTGTCAGCGTGGACCATCACTGACCCGTCCTCTTTGATCATCAGGAGGCGAAGGGCTTCAGGCAGCAGAGCTTCAGCTCTACCCGTGTAACGGACTTCGCATTTGGCGACGATCAAGCGCACAGCAGGACCCTATTCGCGCGGCTTGACGAAGGCGTCATCCAGCTGCGGACTTCAACGCCTTCGGCTCAGACTCCTCAAGCCAGCGCAGGAGAGCTGACACCTCAGGGTCGGGCCCAAAGGAGAGGGCCTTCTCAGCTGCAGTGCGGCAGTCAGTGCGCCGCTCGGTCCTGGCCAGAGCGTGCGCGTAACGCGACCAAGCTGTTTGCCATTCAGGGTCAACCTTGGTTGCGTCCTCACAGGCGCTCACCTCGCCACCGACATCGCCCTGGAGTTGGCGAGCAAGCGCAAGGTCAAGCAGAACATCAGCGCCAGCACCCTCAAGCCGTGCCTGTTCAAACGATTCAACGGCGAGATTCAAGTCGTTACGACGCAAGCTGATGCGCCCCACGCGCGCCCACGCGTCCGGGTCCTTGGGGAGCAAGCCGGTCACGAGCTTGGCGCTGTCCAGCGCTGGCCCCCACGATCCCATTGCTTCGTAGATGCGGGCTGTAAAGCGGTGAGCACCGGGGTTCTCGGGCTCAACCTTCACCCAGTCGCGCGCGGCGCGAGCTGCAGCCACATAGTTGCCAGCCTGCAGGAAGGCGGCTGCCAGCTGGCGCAGCACAACTGGGTCGTCAGGTTGGGCGTTACGGGCGTAGATCAGGCGCTGGGCTGCAAGCTCCGGCTCGCCCTCTGCCAGCGCGTGCGCTGCTGCAGTCATGAACCGCTCAACACGGTCAGCTGCCTCGTCCGGCACACCGAACTCGACGTACTGCAGGGAACCGGCTGGAACGGTGCGAATGCCGATCGCAAATGTTGCGCGGGCCCACTGGTCATTTGGACCGCCTTCGCCGGTGAAGTAGATGCCGTTGACGGAGCCAACGCCCCACTCCGGGTAAGAGAGGCAGCGGGCGTAGCGGTGGACGACTGAGCGGTCAGGAACGCGGCTAGCGAACGGGTCGTGCTGGGCTTGCTCCTTTGCCTGCTCGCGGGCGCGTTGCTCAGCTTCGTAGGCCTTGCGGCCAGCTTCCTCGCGTGCCTTACGGGCAGCGGCAGCGCTGGCGCGCACCGCGTTACGCGAGACCGAGCCACCGCGCGACTGCTCTGCAAGTGACTCAAGTTGGTCGGCGGCGCGGTTGATCGCCTGGAGGTGATGCTCGTGCTCCATCTGCTTGCCCTTGGGGGCAATGTCCGGGTGCCAGCGCTTCGCCATCTTGCGGCGAGCGAGCTGAACCTCGCGCTTTCCGAATGGGGCCTCTAGCTCCAGAAGGAGAAGTGATTGTTCGAGGTCGAGGATCTCACCGGCCATAGCCACCAAAGGTAGCGAGCCGGGGGCACGCCTAACAACTCGCCAGCGTCCTATGCTCCTTATTCATGGCTGGCGAATACATCTACACAATGAAGGGTCTCTCAAAGACCCACCTTCCAGACAAGACTGTCTTTGAGGACATCAACCTCTCCTTCTACCCGGGGGCCAAGATTGGCGTGCTCGGCTACAACGGCTCAGGTAAGTCAAGCCTGCTGCGGATCATGGCCGGCATTGACACCGAGTACCGCGGTGAGGCAAAGCTGATGGACGGCGCCACAGTCGGGATCCTCCAGCAGGAGCCACAGCTTGATGAGACCAAGGACGTCCTTGGCAACGTGCAGGAAGGCATGGGTGAAGTGAAGGCCCTTGTTGACCGCTTCAACGAGATTGCCGCCAACTACTCAGACGAGACTGCTGACGAGTTCGCCCGCCTCCAGGAACAGATCGACGCTGTTGACGGTTGGAACTTGGACACAACTCTTGAGATCGCAATGGACGCACTTCGCCTGCCACCGGCTGACGCTGATGTCTCCAAGCTGTCCGGTGGTGAGAAGCGGCGTGTGGCTCTCTGCCAACTCCTCCTCAAGAAGCCGGACCTTCTTCTCCTCGACGAGCCAACCAACCACTTGGACGCAGAGTCAGTCGCCTGGCTTGAGCAGCACCTTGCCGAATACCCCGGCACGATCGTCGCCGTAACCCACGATCGCTACTTCCTCGACAATGTCGCCGGCTGGATCCTTGAGTTGGACCGCGGCAAGGGCATCCCCTACGAGGGCAACTACTCCGGCTGGCTTGAGCAGAAGCAGAAGCGCCTTGCCCAAGAGGAGAAGGAGGAGAGCGCCCGCCAGAAGACACTCAAGGAAGAGCTTGAGTGGGTGCGGATGAACGCCTCAGCCCGCCGTGCGAAGCCAAAGGCGCGACTCAACCGTTACGAGGCCCTGCTTGCTGAGGACCGCAATGTTGACCTTGGCAACGTCCAGATCCACATCCCAGCCGGCCCACGCCTTGGTGGAGTGGTGGTTGAGGCCGAAGGCGTTACCAAGGGCTATGACGACAAGCTTCTTATGGAAGACCTCTCCTTCACCCTTCCCCCCGGTGGCATCGTCGGCGTGATCGGCCCCAACGGCGCCGGCAAGACAACCCTGATGCGGATGATCACCGGCCAGGAAACGCCTGACTCTGGCGAACTGAAGATTGGTGAGACCGTCGAGCTTGGCTATGTAGACCAGTCTCGTGATGCGCTTGACGCTGAGAAGAACGTCTGGGAGGAGATCTCGGGCGGCGAGGAACACATCATGGTTGGCGACCGCAAAGTCAATAGCCGCGCCTATGTCGCCTCGTTCAACTTCCGTGGCGGCGACCAGCAGCAGAAGGTCGGCAACCTTTCCGGTGGTGAGCGCAATCGCGTCCACCTCGCCAAGCTCCTGAAAGAGGGAAGCAACCTGCTTCTGCTCGATGAGCCAACCAACGACTTGGATGTAGACACATTGCGTGCGCTTGAAGAGGCGCTGCTCTCCTTCGGCGGCTGCGCCATGGTTACATCGCACGACCGCTGGTTCCTCGACCGGATCGCGACCCATGTGCTCGCGTTCGAAGGGGACTCCAAGGTCGTCTGGTTTGAAGGCAACTTCGAGGCTTACGAAGAGAACCGTCGTGAGCGCCTTGGTGATGCTGCCGACAGGCCGCACCGAATCAGCTACAAGCGACTCACTCGCTAGGCCCCTCCCATGGCTGCGAAGAAGACGGCCAAGCGGCCATCTCCCGCCAAGAAGAAGCCAGCCCACAAGGCTGCGCCTTCGCACAGGCGGCTTACCCGCCAGCGTGCATGCAGAGGTCTCCGCTGAAGCGGCCCTACTAGCCGACTTAACACAATTAGAAAATATAGCCGGCGACAGCAACGATCCGAAAGTTAGATCGTTCTTGGCTCTCTATCGTCAGACAGCCATATTGACATGCATCGCTGATTTTGAAGAATTCGATCCAGCCAATATTAAACATAGGTATAGAGATCAGATCGCCTATGGCTTCCCATATACAAGCACCAGATATCCTTGGCCCTACTGTAGGAACGGCGAGCCTCTTCAACCAGCGCTTCAAATTAACCTTCGAGAGGCCGGAGCGAAACTGGGGCAGGACATTGGATCAGGGATCGTCCAGATATGGATAGAGCCCGCTTTCGACAACGAAACCTTAAGATTTCCAAATCAAGGACCCGTTACTCGCCATATCAGCGAATCCGAACTCGCAGAGGAGATTTCATGGGCTTACCCTGCTCCTGCACCATGGCTGACGAGGGACGGAGCTGTGTGGAGCCTTTCAACCAATACTCGCTTCATCCCCAACGCAAAAACCCCACTAATTCGATGGACAGCGCTACGGCATCAATTTCCGCATAGTCTCGAGATTTGCGAAAAATCCACGATATTCAGCAAGATGCGCGACCTTGAAGTTATGAGCGATATTGATTTCAAACATTTTTCACTTCTTAATTTCCTGGAATACATAACAAATTCTCAAGCGCCTCGCCTTGGAGGCTACACGGTCGACTGGGGAGAAAATTCTCTTTACTATCATCCAGAATCATCACCAGATACTTTTCCAGAAAACAAGCAAGACTGGAGACTGCTATTTCATGTGCAGTATTTTAACGGACTAGGCCCTTCTGGGCTATACCTCAAGACTCGCACCAGCGACTCGGGAAGAATCCAATTTGAGTGCGATATATTTGAGCGCCTAAATAGATAGTGACATGAAATTGGGCGACCTCCAAAAGAACATCTCCCAGCACCGGCAAAGTTGAGGATGCTCGACAACGCCAAGCTGCATAGAACGAAAAACGACAACACACAGACATGGCGACGAACAATGACCTGACCTCGGGCTCCGCTGGGGTAGCGCCCGACCTAATGACCAAGCACATGCTGCTAGCCTGGGTGAAGGACGGGTCCCGCTCGGCACCTGAACTGATATCAGCCTGCGGCAAACATGCCGAAGTGGACCGCGCCATCGCATCGCATGCGCGTGCCCCTGCTGAACTGTTGTCGACCCTTTCACACAGCAGCGACCGCGCCACCCGGGCCCGCGTAGCAGCCAACCCGTCCACACCGACGGTAGACATCTTCCGACTGGGCCAGCAGTTCCCCACGGAGTTCCTGGCCAACCCGGCGCTGGATCTGCTGATGCTGGAGAACCCGGCGCTGGTGCAAGAAGCGCCCGCCGCCTTGTTGATGCGGTTGCTGCGCAGCGACCGATGCCCGCCGGAGTTTCTGACCTGGGCAGCAGGGCTGAACCTAGAGAAATTGCAGTTGGCGGTGGCGATGAACGCCAAGGCGCCTGCAGAAGCCCTGGAGAAATTGAGCCGCAGTCCGTTCGAGAAAGTGCGTCAGAGCTTAGCTCAGACGGCCAAGGCATCCCTCGGGCAGGAGGCGGCGGAAACGATATTTCTGGAAGCGGTGCGGCAACGCCTTGTATCGCTGACCGCCGACGAAGCCGTGGATGCATGGGGACGGGACATCGGCCTGCCACATTTTGCAAGCCTATCCCTGCCCGCGCGCCTGGCGGTAACAAATGAGGATGAGTGCCTCTACCGAGTCATCAATCGACTTCCACCAGCTGTGCGAGAGATATTGGCCAAAGGCAGAAAATCGATCCGCCTGCAGGTTGCAAATGATGGGGCCACGCCCAGCGACTTGTTGGA
>CALJKH010000121.1 GCA_937973575.1 uncultured Solirubrobacterales bacterium
AACTGCTGCCACTGCGGCTCGCGGGCGGGATTGTTCGCCGGGCTGAGGGCCTAGTGTCCTCAATAGGCTGAACCTGATGAGCAAGACGACCCTTTACAGATGCCCAGTACCGACCGAGTTCCTCTGCCCGTGCGGCAAAGTCGCACGCAAGCTCCGTAAGGAAGGTATTGAGTACGAGACGGTGCGCGTGTCGTTCCGCAAGGGAGCGCGCCACGAGGTGCTTCAGCTCACCGGCCAGACTTCAGTACCAGTCTTGGACATGGACGGCCGCGCTGTATGCGACAGCAAGCGGATCGTCGAATGGCTTGACGAGACTCAGCCTGAGGGCTGAGCGCTCAGTCACAGACCTGCTACTCGCCGCTTAAGTTGTCGATCTGAAGCGGTGGTGCCTGAACTGGTGCTGCCGGGTCCGGCGCAGCTTCAGCTGGCTTCTCAACACCAAGCAGTTCGGCAAGCTCGCCTGTGTCAGCCATCTCAGTGATGATGTCGCAGCCGCCGACCAGCTCGCCCTTAACGAAGAGCTGAGGAATCGTTGGCCAGTTGCTGATCGCGCTGAGCTCCTGGCGAATGCGAGGGTCAGGGAGTACATCAACTGCAAAGAACGCAGCTTGGTGAGCTTCAAGCGCTGCAACAGTGCGGGCTGAGAAGCCGCACATTGGAGCCTCAGGTGTGCCCTTCATGAATAGAAGAACATCCTTCTCGGCGATAGCGCCAGCAATTGCCTCGCGGAGTGGGTTCTCTGCTGTCTCTTCGGTCACTTTGCCTCCTCGGGCGTCTTGCAGCTCATTGAAAGTGCGTGGATCCGGCCGCCAAGCTCGCCGGCGAAAATCTCGTTTACGAGGCGATGCCTGTCAATCCGTGAAAGGCCCTCGAATGCATCGCTGACGATTGACACACGGAGGTGGTGGCCATCGCCGTCAGCCTCGGTTACCTGGCTGCCGGGGATGGCAGCTTCGATCCGCTCGCGCAGTTCGTCAGGGGTTGGATCGTTGATTACCGGCAGTTCGAAACTCATCGTGGCTGTCAGCCTAGCGAGATACCGCGCAACATCGCCGCCCACATGACTTGGGATTACGGGGCGGTCGCGTTACAATGCTTACTAATGATCACCATCACCGACACAGGGGCCGAAAAGGTCCGCGAATACATGGGAGCTCAAGCAGCCAGCGGCGACGTTGACGGCTTGCGTGTTGGCGTTAAGGGTGGAGGCTGCAGCGGCTTCCAATATGTCCTTGCGTTCGACGCAAAGCGTGATGGTGATGAGGTCCTCGAGCACGAGGGCTTCACTCTTCTCATTAACGAGGAGAGCCTCCCGTACGTGACAGGTTCAACGATTGACTTTGTGGACGGCCTTATGGGCGCGGGCTTCAAGGTTGAGAACCCAAACGTCGCCGCATCCTGCGGCTGTGGTTCCTCATTCCGTCTCAAGGAAGAGACGGAAGAGGCATCCTGCAGCGCCGTCTAGCTTCGGCTTAAGCTTGGCCCTCAACCGCACCGGGTACGCCGGTATTGGTTGAGTACTTAGGCTGGATCTTCGCCTCAGGGCGAAGAGTCGTAACAGCCTGCGACACAGCGATAGCTGCCTCGGAGAATCCGGTGGCGATCAGCTTCAGCTTGCCGTCAAAGGTGGTGATGTCACCGCAGGCCCAAATGTTCTCGAGCTGGGTGTGCATGTGCGAGTCAACCGCGATTGCACCCTTGTTGACGTTGAAGCCCCACTCCTTCAGCGGCCCAAGAGCAGTCTTGAAGCCAAGCTGGAGGAGCACTGCGTCAGCTTCCTCAATGTGGGGCTCGCCGGATGCGTCCTCGTCACCAACAACTGACAGGTGCACATGGCTCAAGTTGTCGTCGCCCTCAATGTGGCTGATCTCATAAGGGATCTTCAGCTTGACGCGGCCCTTTTCAACCTCATCCATTACCTGGGCGATCGTCGCCTCATGGGCGCGGAAGCCGTCACGGCGGTGGACAAGCGTGACCTCTTCAGCAGTGTCAAGCAGGTTGAGGACCCAGTCGAACGCTGAGTCGCCGCCGCCAACGATTACGACCTTCTTGCCTTCAAAGACGCTCTTCTCGCCAACGATGTAGTGCGCACCTTTGCCTTCCCATGGGTCCATGTCAAACCCGGGGAGCTTCTTTGGCTCAAAGGCTCCGTGGCCGCCAGCGATAATCACAGCGCGGGATCGAACATCTCCCTTGTCGGTGTGGAGGACGATTACACGGTCCTCGCCTTCGCCTTCCCATGTGACTGTCTCTGCGGTGATCTCAAGGTGCACTGGCACGTCGAACTGCTCAATCGCCTGCTCTTTGAGCTGTGCGACAAGGTCCTTGGCAAGCACCTTCGGATGGCCGGGAACATCAAAGATCCATTTTTCGGGGTAGAGGGTCGTCAGCTGGCCGCCAACCTCTGGCAGTGAGTCAATGATTCGCACGCTTGCCTCACGCATGCCAGCCCAGAATGCTGCGCTAAGGCCAACTGGGCCAGCGCCGATCACTGTGATGTCAACAACTTCGTCTTGGGCGGGAGCGTCAGTGGTGATGGGCACGGGGCGAGCGCCTTTCTTAAGAGTTAGGAGAGGGGAATGGCGCTGACGACTTCGCCGTCAAGTGCGCCTAATGCCCGCTCAAGTGAGCATTCAAGGCAGGTGAAGGTTGGTGTGTCGCGCTCAGTCCACGCTGAGGCTTCTGTTGTCCGCAGGCGGTGGACAAGGTCGAGGAAGTCAGCTGGGTTCTCCGCTTCGAAGGTGAGCAGGAACTCTTGGTCGTCAAGGCCGAAGCTGTAAGCGGTGCCAATGTCGACCATTGGGAATTCCTTACCAACATTGATGTGCTCCTGCATGATCTTCCAGCGCTCGTCCGGGGCCATCGTGTACCACTCGCGCTTCTTCACGAACGGGTAGATGAATGCCCAGCGGTAGTTGCCTTCGCCTAGCTCTAAGCGAGTCTCATCCGAGTACTCGCTTTCCTTAGTCATCGCGAGGAACGAGTAGGCGATGTCAGCCCACTTCATCAATCCGCTCTGGTTGAGGACGGCATGGAACTCTTGGATCGTCGCGAGGTTCTCAGCCTGGGTGAGGATCGCGATGTCGCAGTCGCCCCTTGTGCCGACGGTGCTGAAGGACCGCAAGAGGTGCCCCTCAGCGAAGTTCTGGCAGGCCGCCATGAATTCACGCTTGTGCTGGGCGCGTTCCTCAGCGGGCAGGCGACGCCACTCAGGGTGAACCTTGAGGAACGTGTACTTAACGTAATGGCGGAATTTGGACTCCATAAGCCTCTAGTGATCATACGCGGGTAAAGGCCCAGGCGACTATCAGCATTTAGCTGCCGGTTTTAAACCCGGGCTCGCGCCGTGGTGGTTCAGCGGTAGCCTCTGCGAGTGCGCATCGCAGTCCTTTCGCCTTATTCCTGGACTTATCCGGGAGGGGTAATCAACCATGTCGAAGGGCTCGCTGGCGCCCTAATTACCGGTGGGCATGATGTGCGCGTCTTCGCCCCGCTTGACCCGGTTGGAACAAGGGCGAAAGTCCTCCACAGCGGGGCTGTGCCTCAGGAGCGGCCGGTTCCTGACTGGCTAGTCCCTGTTGGCGGTACTTATGGCATCCCGGCCAACGGTGCTGTTTCGAACCTGATGCTTAACCCGTCGGGGATTGTGAAGCTGCGCCGTGAGCTCCAAGTTGGCAAGTTCGACATCGTCCATGTCCACGAGCCAGTTGCGCCACTGATCGGTTGGGACTCGTGCAGTGCCCCAGCTGGCGCGCGGGTTGGCACATTTCACGCTTACGCTGAGAATTCGGCCAGCAACGGGGTTGCAGTTGGCTTTGGTGGGCGAGCTCGCCTCAATCATCTGCACCACCGGATCGCTGTAGATCGGAAGAGCACACGTCTGAACTCCAGTCACCGATGTTT
>CALJKH010000122.1 GCA_937973575.1 uncultured Solirubrobacterales bacterium
AGGGCCAGCATCTGGCGCTTGAAGCAATCGCACCCCTTGAGTCTGTCGACCTCGTCCTAGCCGGCGCCACTATCTCCGGAGAGGAGACCGAATATCTCAGCTCACTCCGGGCCAGAGCTGCCGAGCCAGACCTCCACGGCAGGGTCTCTTTCCCCGGATGGATTGACTCAGATGACGCACTGAGGTCATCAACGATGCTGCTTCACACGGCACCTCATGAGCCCTTCGGACGTTCGCTAATTGACGCTCTCGCGATGGGTAAACCGGTAGTCGCCTTCGACGCAGCTGGACCGAGTGAGATCGTCACCCCAGATTGCGGGCGCCTCGTCCCGCAAGGTGATGTTTTCGCGCTTACAAACGCCGTCAAAGAGATCGCATCAGACCCGCACCTAGCCACCGCGATGGGGGCCGCCGGACGGCGACGGGTCGCTTCGGACTTTGACGCATCAACACAAGCAGTCCGGTGGCAGCGGGCTGCGCTATCGCTCGCCCCAACTTCACCCGGTGTGAGGCCATCTGGCCCAACCGCTCTTGACGGGAACGGACGTCCTCAGAGCTATCGCGGACCCGGCGAGAACCTAAGCCTCGTAACAGTCATACACGACAGCGCTCCTGACCTCGCGAGGCTTCTTTCGAGTGTGTCTCGTCACCTCCCTGGAGCTGAAGTCGTAGTAGTTGACTCTGGCTCAACCGATGGCGGCGCCTCTGTTGCCACCACTTGGAAAGGCGGGGCTACCGTCGTACAGCTCGCCGGAAATGAGGGCTACGGAGCCGGGTGCGTAGCGGGGCTGGAACATGTAACCCGGGATGTGTCAGCACTCATCAACCCGGATGTCGAACTTGTTGACGCTTCGATTGCCGATCTGGCGGATGAACTAGAGCTTCCTAGCGGGGCTGACCGCATCTTCAGTCCGATGCTCATCCATCCCGATGGAAAGCGACAAGACGCAGTTCACCCCGTCCCCGGAACAGGGCCGGAGCTGTTGCGGGCGCTCACACCGGCAGGACTTCTCCCGCGACGGGTGGCCAAGTGGGTAGAGCCTCACCGAGCTGATGCCCCCACACAGGTTGGCTGGGCAGTCGGCGCATGTCTGCTTGCCCGAACCGAGGTACTCCGGATGCTGGGGCCGTTCGACCCAACAGTTCACCTCTACGCGGAGGATCTTGACCTCTGCCTGCGCGCAGAAAAGGCTGGCGTTGAAACTTGGTACCGCCCTGACTCCAGAGTTATTCACCGTGAGGCGCATTCAACACGGCACGCGTTCGGCGGTGAGCCAAGCGACCTACTTGCCAAGCGTCGTCGCACTGTCGTCAACCAACAACTCGGTACAGGCACCCGCAGAAAGGATGACGCGATCCAGCTACTTACCAACGTGGATCGCCTGATCCTCAAGCGTCTCAGTGGGAAGTCAACGGAGCGAGAAAAGGCCCGGATCGCAGCGCTCCTCAAGGCTCGGAAGGCCAAATGAGCCAAACCAGCATCGTTATCCCCAACTGGAACGGAACACGCTGGCTGAACGGCGTCCTCAGCTCAATCGCCGCCCAGTCCGTTCAACCGCTTGAGGTCATCGTGGTCGATAACGGAAGCACCGACGGCTCGCGGGAGCACCTTGCCTCCGATTGGCCTTCTGTGGATGTTGTCCACTGGAACGAGAACCGTGGCTTCGCAGCGGCTGCCAATGATGGCGTTCACCGAGCCGCGGGGGAATTTGTCGCCCTAATCAACACCGATATTGAGCTTGAGCCTGATTGGTTGGAGCGGGCTCAGAATGCTCTCAATGCGAACCCTGGTGCTGCAAGCGTCGCGACCAAGATGCTGGACCTAGCCGATCCGACCAAGATCTACGACACCGGAAACTTCCTCCGTCGAGACGGCGCCTGCGAGCAACGGGGCCGCTTCAGAACCGATGAAGGTCAGTTCGATCAACCCGGCGAGGTATGGAGCGCGTGCGCTGGCGCCGCGCTCTACCGAAAGGTGGCCGTTGTCGGGGTTGGCGGATTCGACGAGCGCTTCTTCACATACCTCGAGGATGTGGAGCTTGGCCTTCGGCTTCGTCTATCCGGCTGGAGTTGCGTCTACGAGCCATGCATTGCCCGTCACGCTGGCGGAGGCTCAGAGGCCGCATTGAGCGGTGGTGCTGCGAAGTGGGTCGAGCGGAACACGATCCTGCTGGTCGCGCGCCACTTCCCTCTCCGCTGGCTTGGACCTGTCCTTTACCGACAGGTTGCTTGGAAGGTCTCGGCTCTTAGAGCCGGGAACCTGAAGCCGTTCGCGCGCGGCTTCTTCACAGGCCTCCGCTGGGCACCCGCAATGATTCGCTCACGTCGGCTCGCACCGTCCCCCAAGATCGCAATCAGCGAGGCGATTCCAAACCGGCCTTGGCGCGGACCCGGAGCTGGCGGGCATCCACTTTCCCCGGAGTAGATTCAGGCCGAAGAGTCAGCTCGAACGATCTCCGATAGCTGCTCGAGGTCGGCAGCAAGCAAGGCTTTAGTTCTTGTCGAGCGGAGAGCTGCCGCAGGGTGGAAGAGCGGCAGTAGCTTGACCTCGCGCTGCCGGTAGTGGATCTCCTCGATCTTCCCGTGGAGCTGGGTGATTCCAGTCTTGTCGCCCCTAATCGAGTGAAGTGCAAAGTTGCCGAGCGTGCAGATCACCTTCGGTGCGATCAGATCAACCTGCAGCTCCAGCCAGCCTGAGCACGCCTCAATTTCAACTGCTTTCGGGTCGCGATTCGCTGGCGGCCGACACTTAACGATGCTCGTAATGAACACCTCTTCGCGGCTAATCCCAACCCCATGCAGGAGAGTGTCCAAGAGAGCGCCGGAACGCCCGCAGAATGGCTTCCCACTCTCGTCCTCGTTCCTGCCGGGTGCTTCTCCAATAAACAGCACATCCGCATTGGCCGGCCCCTCTCCGAACACAACCAAGTTCCGGGTCTCCGAAAGGGGGCACCGAACGCATCCGTGCGAATCTCCTCGGAGCTGGTTAAGTCGGCTGGAAGCGGTGGGCATCTTGTGAGCCTAGTAGCCCGTCTCGACCGCAGGAGCGCTAAAGTTCAACCACAGTCCGAATGGCCTGCACGGGAAACCGGTGGGACCGTTCATAAGGGCTCTATGCAACACAGAAGCGACCGGTATCTCCAATGCGGGAACTGGATCGGATCAGAGACAACACCAAAGTGCCCGCCCCGGCACACGAAGGCCCCTCATCAGGGGAGGTCGAACTGCGCTCTGTCTCGGTTTCAGTTGTTGGCGCCGGTCGCTTAGGAACCCTCCTAGCCGTTGCCCTAGCCGAAGCTGGCCACACTGTCGACGGTCCTCTCACCCGAGGTGAGCTTCCAGCGTCTTCCAGCGATCTCGTCCTTATCTGCACTCCTGACTCCTCGATAGCCGAGGTGGCCTCGCAACTTCCAGCTGGTCCGATCCTCGGTCACTGCTGTGGATCGCGAGGGCTTGAGGTTCTTCCAGTCGGACGGCCGGGCCTTTGCCTGCACCCTCTGATGACCGTTACCCCGGCGGCAACTCCAACCACACTGCACGGGGCTTGGGCCGCGGTTGACGCAACGGATGACGACTCTCTCCAGCTTGCTGAAGCCCTCTCGGAAACCCTCGGAATGCAACCGGTCCGAATCAGCGCAGAGGATCGCGCCGTCTACCACGCGGCCGCATCGATGGCCTCGAACTTCCTGATCACGATTGAGGCGGCAGCAGAGAGGCTTGCTGCCTCGGCTGGACTTCCGAGCGAGGCGCTGGTCCCTCTGGTGCGTGCCACCGTCGACAACTGGGAGACCTTGGGAAGCCACGATGCATTGACCGGACCGGTGGCGAGAGGCGACCTCGAAACTGTGGCACGCCAGCGAGCAGCAGTTGAAAGAAGTAATCCCGAGCTTCTCGACCTATTTGACGCTCTCTGCGCAGGGACGACCGAGGTCGCATCACCAGAGGTTCCAGCATGATCATCGCTCGCTCTAGCTGGCAGCTCAGGCGTGCAATTGACTCCGCAGTGCGCGGGGCGATTCATGGCCCGATCGAAGACATGGTTCGCGAGCGCCCGCGGGTTGCCTTCATCCCGACCATGGGGGCGCTCCACGCTGGCCATGCCAGCCTCATCAAGGCAGCGGCTGCTGACTACTCGCCGATCACAGTTGCGAGCGTGTTCGTCAATCCGACCCAGTTCGCCGCTGGTGAGGATTTCGACACTTACCCCCGGACCGAAGAGGCCGACCTTGAACTCCTGGAGCAGGTTGGCGTTGACGTGGCCTTCCTCCCCACAGTGGACGACATCTACCCGCGAGACTTTGGAACCAAGGTCTCAGCAGATACCGATCTCGCTACCTGCCTCTGCGGGGAATCACGTGGAACGGAGCACTTCGACGGAGTCGTGACTGTCGTTGCGCGTCTCTTTGGCCTTGTCCGACCAGACACAGCGTGGTTTGGCGAGAAGGATTGGCAGCAACTCCAGATCATTCGCCGAATGGCCGCTGACATCCACCCAGGCGTGGAAGTAATTGGAAGATCGGAAGAGCGTCGTGTAGGGAAAGAGTGTCTTCGCCTGTGTAGAT
>CALJKH010000123.1 GCA_937973575.1 uncultured Solirubrobacterales bacterium
GCATCAGTGATCGTGTCCAGATGCTCACGGGCGCAGGCAGCATGGGACTCAACCCCCTCGGGCGTTGGAATTAGCACGATCTCAACCTCTGCCTGCTTAGCGCGCGTCCCAACAGACCAGCGTGTAATCAATGCCCGGCCGTAGGCCTCTAGGTCCAGCCACTCAATGTCAGGAACGTCGTCTGTCTTGAGGTGGGCAAGGTGCAGCATGTTGTCCGTAATTGACTTCATGCGGGCTGCTGTCTCGTCAGCCTTCTGGGCCTGTTCAATTACCTCAGGATCATTGCTAAGAACTTCAATCTCCTCGAGGCGCTGGCGAATCGCGCCAACGGGAGTCTTCAACTGATGCGAAGCGTCACGGAGAAACTGGTTTTGCTCCTCGATGAAAACTGCGAGACGCTCAAGCATTGAGTTGAATGCTTCGGCAAGTTTTCTCTGCTCGCGCGGGCCAGTCACATCTGCCCTCACACTGAGGTCCTCAGCTGACACCTTGGCCGCGGTCTCCTCGAGCTGTCGCATCGGCCGTGTGAGCGCATTCGCGATCACCCAGCCAGCGAGTAGGCCTAGAAGGAGGACGATTGCCCCGACGGCGATCAGAGTGAGGATTGCCCTCTGGATTGATGAATCAATCGCGGAAGTGCTCTGCGTAATTCGTACTGCCCCAACGGTCCGCCCGAGTTGAACGACGGGGACGGCTGTCGCAAGAATGTCCTTCTTGAGGGTGCGGCTATAGCGCTGCTCCTGGACCCTGTTACCCCGAATTGCAGATGCGATCTCTGGACGAGTCGAATAGTTGGCGCCAGTCCGACCAGGACCCGCGCTATCGCTCAATGCGAATCCCTTCGCGTCGACGATCAGAACCCGACCCTTACTGGACTTGGCGTTAGTCGACGCCAGCTCGTCCAACTTCGCAAGTTCCGGGGGGTCAATTACATCGTTTGCGGCCGCAGCAACGACATTCGCGTCCGACAAGGCCTGGTTTCGAACCTGGCCGTTAATCCTGTCCACGACATTGATGCCCAGCGGGACCTCAAGTGCAACAATCGCGAGGACCAGAATGTAGGCAAGGCCGAGTAGAAGTCGCGCCCGGAGGCTCAGCTGGAAGTCGCTTCCTCAGGTGATGCAAAACGGAATCCCACACCGCGCACTGTGAAGAGGAACTTCGGATCGGCGGGATCGTCACCAAGCTTGCGTCGCAACCAGCCGATGTGGACATCAAGTGTCTTGGTGGAACCGAACCAGTTCTCATCCCACACATCAGCCATCAACTGCTCGCGAGTAACTACCTTGCCCGCATCAGCAATCAGGCGGCGGAGGAGTTCGAACTCCTTGTGGCTAAGCATCAGGGCTTCCCCGTCAAGAGTGGCCTCGTAGCGTGAGAAGTCAACATGCAGCGGGCCAATGTCAACAGGCTCCTCTGATGCGGTTGTGACTCGCTTGCGAAGTGAATTGACGAAGGTCATCCATGACTTCAGCTGAGGGACAAGAACGCCCGGCTTCGCGTCGTCGCTGTCCTTGACGATGAAATCGAGGGCACCGAAGTTATGTGCCCGGTTTTTACTCATGTCCGTCGCGTCGGCCGAGAGCACGACGATCGGCACTGTCCGGTCCTTGGCGCGGATCTCGATGATCAGCCTGAAGCCACCCTCTGGATCATCCGCAAGCCCAAGGTCAAGCAGAGCGAGGTCTGGCGCGCCGTATTGATCAAGCAGGCTCAACGCCTCACGAACGGACTGAGCCGTCATTACCTCGAAGCCACCACGCTCAAGGTTCTTAGGGATAAGTTCGAGGTAGGTGGGGTCGTCCTCGACATAGAGGATTCGACCTTCAGATTGTGGCCTTGCTTCCATTCATTGGAGATTACACCCGAGCCAACACATTTACGCGGATTTCAGGCGTTTCTCACACTGCTCTTACCTCTTCACGAAAGACTAACTCCAGTTTGGAAAGGAATTACCGGGGACCAATCACACTCCTCAAAGGGACCAAACGCCACTGGAGGCAAAGACAATGGCCAGCAGAAAAGCACTGATAGCAACGGGAGCAACCAGCGCAGTAGTCGGCGGCTTCGCATCGCTTGCGCTCGGAGCTTGGGGCCCTCAGCCCCAACCGCCAAAGACTGTGGCGGAGGCACCACTCGTCATCAACGATGTTCAAACCATTCACAAGACGGTCAAGGTAAAGGCAAAGGCTCGTCCCGTTGCGCGGCCGACTCAGGTTGCATCGGTAAGCGCCCCGACCGCTTATGCAGCCTCTAACCCGCCGCAGAGGGTGAGCAGCACGCCTGCCTATAGCCAGCGACCAGCTCCAACCGTGAGCAGTCACAGCAGCGGCGGCACTTCAGGCGGCGAGGGCGGCTATGAGGCCGAGAACAACACCCCAGAGCGCGAGGGCCAGGATGACTGATCGACAACGAGCAAAGCGGAAGAGGCAGGGCAAGGTTGGGCCAAAGTCGGTGATCGCCGTTGGGCTAGTCACGTTCGTGGCTTTCCTGAGCCTGCTTGGGTTACAGGTTGCTGCCGGTAAGGACCCTGCCCTTGGACACGGCAAGCAGAAGCGCAAGGTTGTCCACCGCACTGTCAAGCATTATGTGATCCGGCGGATTGAGGTTCAGCCGACCGTTGACAACACCTACTCCGGGGGCAGCGACTCTAGTGGCGGGTACTCAAGCGGTGGCTACTCAAGTGGCGGCTACTCAAGTGGTGGCTCGTCGAGCTACAGCGCCCCGTCGTACAGCGCGCCGTCCTACAGTCCGCCTGCGCCGTCAGTTTCAAGCGGCGCATCAGGCGGCTGATCAGATGGCCCTGCCAGAACACGACCTGACCTTTCGGGCCATGGGCTGCAAGCTGCGAGTCCTGGTCGGGCCTGCTCTCGACGGATCCGGCTCGACCTCAAGCGAGGTAATGGCTAATGAGGTTCGTCGCACAATCGACAACTTCGACCAGAAGATGACGAGGTTCAGTGCCGAGAGCGAGCTGTCACACCTCAACGCTGACCCTCGCGAGACGGTCCCAGCCAGCCCGCTTCTCCGGGCGCTTGTCTCCGCCGGAATATGGGCTGCAGAGGAATCAAATGGCCTTCTGGACCCAACACTGAATGACAGTCTCGAGAGGGTTGGCTACGGCACAACAATGGGAAACGCAACACCCGCCTCCCTTCCAGATGCCCTGCTCGACTCTCCCGCCCCTAGGCCCGCTGCCCCGCGGCGCGATTCGCTGTGGAGGTCCATCATCGTCGACGATGAGGCTGGCACCATCACTCGCCCCAGTGGAGTCAAGCTTGATTCCGGCGGAGTTGGCAAGGGCTTGATCGCCGATGCCTGCGCCTCGATGCTCGCTGGCCGCGAGCGGTTCTGTGTGAACGCTTCTGGCGACCTTCGTATCGGTGGCCCGGATGCTCTACGCGACCCCTACCGAGTCACTATTGAGGACCCGTTTGGCGGGGAGAACCTCGCAACGGTGCGAGTCGGCCACGGTGCCGTGGCTACCTCTGGAATCGGCACACGCCTCTGGAAGACCCAGTGGGGCTTCGCTCACCACCTGCTCGACCCGTCAACCGGCGAGCCAGCGTGGACTGGAATCGTTCAGGCCACTGCGATGGCCCCGACAGCGCTTGAGGCAGAGACTCGCGCCAAGCAGGTCCTGCTCGGAGGCCGGCGTGCTGCCTCACTCCTTGAGCTTGACGGCGGCCTGATCCTTCTCGATGACGGAACGGTGGAAGTCTTTGGACCCGTAGCTGAGGCGATGCAGAACCGCCACCTCCGCCTAGTCCCCGACTCTGAAAGCGAAGCGGCATGATCCCGCTTGCCGTAACCAACCCTGACCCATTCAAGTACAGCTGGTGGCTCGCTAGCCGGGCATTCGGCATTACAGCCCTCCTCTTCGTCACAGCGTCCACAGTCCTTGGCTTGGTGATGGCCTCTGGAATCATCAACAAGCGCGGCTTGAAGGCGAAGCTGATGCCTGCCCACGAATACCTGGCGCTCTTCTCAGTCTTTGCGATTGCAGCTCACGGCCTCGTTCTACTCGGCGATAAGTGGCTCAAAGTAAGCGTCACCGGGATCTTCATCCCTGGGGCAATCTCTTACCGGCCGCTCTGGGTCGCATTCGGCATCGTTGCCGGCTGGATGACTGTAATTCTCGCTCTGTCGTTCTACGCTCGACGCCAAATTGGCGTTAAGCGCTGGCGCATGATGCACAGGGCCATCGTCCTTGTCTGGATTTTGGCGGTAGTTCACAGCCTCGGAGCTGGCACCGATGCAGGCACGCTGTGGCTGCGGATCGTGATCATGGCCAGCGTCGCACCGGCACTGTTCCTGACTCTCTACCGATGGCTTCCAGAGGAAAATCGCGACCGGGATGTCTCGGTGCCCGGTACACATGGAGACACAGTGATCGTCCATGCGCACCACGACCGTCCAACCATTCCTGCCCCAAGCGAGGGAAGGCGGCGCCAGCCTGTCATCCCAGCTCCAACACCGCGCCGAAGGGATCCACACCAATGAGCTCAACTTTGATTGTCGGCGGCGGGCTTGCTGCACAGCGCTGTGCCGAAGCTCTTCGTCGCCAGGGCGAGGAAGGACCGATCACCATCATCTGCTCGGAACCGCACGCACCCTACGATCGGCCACCTCTGTCGAAAGAGTCGTTGAAGGCAGAGGAAGCGCCTGACACCTCCTTCCGACCACCCGAGTGGTACGAAGAGAAGAACATCACGCTTGTTATTGGTGATCCAGCCACCGACCTTGAAACTGGTTCAAAGACGGTGTGGACATCAAGCGGCTCGCAGTATTCAGCAGATCGGGTACTTCTGGCAACTGGCGCCGACGCGAGGTCGATTCCCCAGTTCGAGGGCTTCCTCAACTCTCAGGTGCTTAGAAGCCGAGCAGACGCCGAGCTGCTCAGCGAGGCAATTGGTGAGGGCAAGCGACTTGCTGTTATTGGAGCTGGCTTTATTGGTTTGGAGGCCGCCTCAACGGCGCGCTCTCTTGGTGCAGAGGTAACCGTCGTTGAGATGGAGCCGATCCCCTTAAGAGGCCTCCTTGGCGCAGAGCTTGGTGGCTGGCTTGTTGACTGGCATCGCAAGGAGGGCGTTGATGTGCGATGCGGAATCGCGGTTGAGTCAATCCGTGGGGATCGCGTGGCTGAAGCTCTAGTGCTGTCAGACGGCAGCGAGATCGAGTTTGATCACCTGCTGATCGCGGTCGGCGCCAAGCCAAACACTGAGTGGCTGGCAAGTAGCGGCCTCGACATCGCGAACGGAGTCCGCTGTGACGAAAACGGTCGCACCGAGGCCGAGGGAATCTGGGCGGCCGGCGACATGGCGCGCCCCTGGAATGCTCACAGAGGCGACCACCATCGAGCCGAGCACTGGGAGGCGGCCGCAGCCCAAGGCAGAACTGTCGCAAATGACATGCTCGGGTTGGAGCCGCCGAAGCAGCCGATGCATTCATTCTGGTCTGACATGCATGGGGTTCGCCTGCAGCACCTAGGTCATCCTGTGGAAGGCGCAGTCCTCGAGATTGACGGCGATCTAGACGCGTGTGACTTTGAGGCGGTCTGGACACTTGACGGGGTACCGACAGCCGCAATGGCAGTTGGGCGCCCGCGTTCCGTCCCCGCGCTTAGGAAAATGTTCGAGGAATCAACAGCCGTGAAAGGAATCTGATGGCCCTCCGCCCAGTAGTAGACGAAGCAGCATGCGCACTCCACGGAGATTGCGTTGATGTGGCTCCCGATGTATTTCGGATTGACGACTTTGCCGTGGTGATTGGCACAGGTCCTGACGACCTGATCCTTGAGGCAGCATCAGTCTGCCCTTCAGTTGCCATCAGCGTCTTCAACGAAGAAGGAGCTCAGGTCTACCCCTGAGCCACTGGCGCCCCGTCGACTAGACGGGGCGAACTGAGTTGCGACGCACAGTGCGCTCGCGCTCACGGCGTTCAGCTTGACCAAAGCGCCGCACGAGATCTGCGCGCAGGTCATCAGGCTCGACGATTGCGTCAATCACAAGCTCGGATGCAAGCCGCAGTAGGTCAATGTCGGCCGCGTATTCGTCGCGAAGCTCCTGAGTCACCCGCTCACGCTCTGCCTGATCCTCAATTGCCTGAAGGCGGTTGAGGTGGACAGCGTTCACCGCAGCTTGGGGCCCCATCACAGCGATTGAGGCTCCCGGAAGTGCGATCACGCAGTCTGGCTCGAACGCTGGGCCTGCCATCGCGTAGAGACCAGCTCCGTAGGCCTTGCGAACGACGACTGAAATCTTGGGAACCGTTGCTTCGCTGAGAGCCGAGATCATCTTGGCGCCGTGGCGAATAATTCCTTCGCGCTCAACCTTGGTTCCGATCATGAAGCCCGGGACATCAGCGAGGAAGAGAATTGGGATTCCGAAGGCGTCGCAGAGGTTGATGTGGCGCGCAGCTTTGTCAGCTGAGTCGACGAACAGCACTCCCCCCTTCTGCTTCGGCTGATTGGCGACGATGCCAATGACTCGCCCGTCAATGCGAGCAAACCCAACAATCAGCTCCTTGGCCCAACGTGCGTGGATCTCATGGAAGGAGTCAGCGTCAATTAGCGCGTCAATTACTTGGCGCATATCGAACGGTTGGTTCTCGTCAGCTGGAATCACGCCGTCAAGGGTGGAAAGGCTTGGCGCCTCTCCGTCAGCTGCAGGAGGCTCACCGAAGCAATCGGTTGGCAGGTAGGACAGATGGCGCTTGGCGACCTCAATACCTTCGGCGTCGTCCTTGACGAGGACATGGCCGCAGCCGGAAACGCCAGTGTGCATCTTGGCGCCGCCCATCTCATCCAAGGTGACTGTCTCGCCGATCACCATCTCGGCCATTCGCGGCGAGCCGAGGTACATAGAAGCGTTGCCCTCGCGCATGATGACTACGTCACAGAAGGCTGGAATGTAGGCACCACCGGCAGCACTTGGGCCGAACAGAACACAGACCTGAGGCACAACGCCTGAAAGCTCTACTTGGTTAAAGAAGATGCGCCCTGCGCCGCGGCGGCCAGGGAACATTTTGACCTGATCGGTGATCCGCGCACCAGCTGAATCGACGAGGTACACGATCGGAATCCGGCGCTCAAGAGCTCGCTCCTGAATGCGAAGGATCTTCTCGACAGTCTTTGCGCCCCACGAACCAGCCTTGACTGTTGGATCGTTTGCCATCACCGCAACAGGCCGGCCGGCGACCGTGCCGACGCCAGTGACTACGCCGTCAGCACCAAGTCCGTCCTCTTCCCAGTTGGCGAGAAGGCCTTCCTCTGAAAATGACCCGTCATCGAGCAGCTGCGTGACACGTTCGCGCACTGGCAGGCGACCTTGCTCCAGTGCTTTCTCGCGATGGCGCTCAGGGCCACCAGCAAGGCTTCGCTCAATTGCGTTGTGAACGGTCTTTTCGTCACTCATGGCTTATGAGCCTAACCGGCCCCCGTAGCCGCGCGACGCGCCGGTAGGGTGCCGTCACATGAGCCTGATTAGAACAGAGGACCGCGAACGCGTCCGACACATCGTTTTTGACCGAGCCGACAAGCGCAACGCGATGAACCAAGACTTCATTGCTGACCTTGACGCAGCCCTCCTCGATGCCCAGAACGATGCGACTGTGCACTGCGTCGTGATCCGAGGTGACGGGCCAATGTTCTCGGCTGGAATCGACATTGAAAGTCTCAATGACTTTTCTGGCGGCCTGTCGCGTCTTCGGCCGGTCCGAGAGGCGATGCTCCAAGCGTTTAATCGTTGTGAGGAGATGACAAAGCCTGTCGTCGCCCAAGTCCACGGAGCTGCAATTGGCGCCGCCATGGAGCTTTCCTTGGCGTGTGACATGCGAGTAACTGCGGATGACGCAGTCTGGAGCCTTCCTGAGACTCGCATCGGCCTTATCCCAGATGTAGGCGGTTCATCACGCCTTCCAGCTGTTGTGGGACTTGGCCGCGCGAAGGAGCTGATCATGACCGGCAAGATGATCAACGGAACTGAGGCTGAGCGAATTGGCCTCGCGAACCGCTCCGTCCCTGTCGGCCAGCTTGAGGAGGCAACCGACGCTCTGGTTGCTGAGCTTCTTAACTGCGCTCCGATTGCAGTTGGGCTCGCCAAGCGAGTCCTTGACTCAATCGCGAAGCCGAACCTTTCGCAGAACCTTGAGCAGGAGGTAACAGCTCAAACGGTCTGCGCAGCGACTGAAGACTTCATTGAGGGAGCGAAGGCGGTCGCTGAGCGCCGCCCGCCCTCATTCAACGGGTCCTGAACCAGCCCAACTGATTGGGCCGGCCACCAGGGTGTGACTCCCAAGGGGTCGACCCAAGACCTCGCGAACGCTCGCAGATGCTGCCAGCAAGGCGTCGAGGTTGACGCCAGTAGCGACGCCCATCTCCTCAAGCATTGAGACAAGGTCCTCAGTAGCGATGTTGCCGGTTGCGCCTGCCGGAACTGGGCATCCGCCGAGCTCTCCAAACGAGGACTCGAAGGAGGAAACACCTGCCTGAAGTGCCGCCAAGACATTGGCGAGACCCTGGCCACGGGTGTTGTGAAAGTGGGCAGTCAACTCGGTCTCCGGGAGGCGCTCCTTTGCTGCTGAGAAGAACTCACCCACTTGGACCGGATTGGCCATGCCCGTTGTGTCACCAAAGCCAACCTCGTCAGCACCAGCTTCAGCAAGTGCCTCGGCAATACCCAAAACTCGATCGGGGGCAATCACACCTTCATATGGGCAACCGAACGAAGTTGAGATGACAGCCTCACGGCGCAGCCCCTCCTCCCCTGCTCGCTTCAACACCTGAACCAGTCCATCTAGAGATTCAACAACCGAACGGTTGACGTTCTTGAGGTTGTGAGTCTCACTCGCGGACATGAAGACATTGACCTCTTGGAATGACTCCCGCATTCCAAGCGCAGTCTCCAGTCCCTTCATGTTCGGGATCAGGACGGTTGCTGAGACGTCATCGGGAAGTGAGATCCCGGCAAGAACCTCAGCTGCATCTGCCAGCTGTGGGATCACATCGGGGCGGACGAAGCTGGTTACTTCAATCCGCTTAAGGCCAGTGCGCCCAAGCGCATTGATCAGTTCAACCTTCGAGGCAGTCGGAATCGTCTCAGGCTCATTCTGGAACCCGTCCCGCGGCCCTACCTCACGAATCCGAACTGACGCTGGGAGCGTCAAGCCGATCAGCTCATTGTCAGGCCACCGCTCACATTGAGCGTCTGGCCGGTGATGAATGAAGCCTCCTCGCTGGCGAGGAAAGCGATGGTGGCCGCAACCTCGTCAACTTCCCCTGCGCGACCGAGAACTGTGGAATCGATCATGCCCTGCTTCATCTTGCGTCCCATCTCGCCGTAGATCTCCTCTGCTGCATTGAGAAGAGGAGTTTCGATTGGCCCAGGGGCAACAGCGTTGCAACGGACGCCGTAGCGGGCGCCCTCCTTGGCGATAGCGCGCGTGAAGCCGATGACGCCTGCCTTGGCAGCGCTGTAGACAGCGTTTCCGGGTGACCCGGCACGGCCAGCCTCGCTCGCTACGTTGACGATCGCGCCAGTACGGCGGTCCTGCATTGAGCCAAGAACGGCGTGGGTGAAGGTCATTGTGCCGATCAGGTTGATCCCGATTACGACATCCCACATTTCAGGGGTTGTCTTGACAAAGAACCCTGGAAGGTCAGTACCAGCGTTGTTGACGAGAACATCGATCGGGCCGATCTGGTTGACGACCTCGTCAACCGCAGCCTTTGAGGCTGCGGCGTCTGACACGTCAGCCTGCACGAAGACGCCACCAAGGTCAGCTGCAACTGCCTGACCCTTATCTGGGTTGGTGTCGGCGATTGCCACCTTGGCGCCTTCAGCAGCCAAGCGTGCGGCGGTCTCTGCGCCAATGCCAGACGCGCCACCTGTGATTAATGCAGTCCTGCCCTCGAATCGGTTCATGCCTGACAGCCTATACTGCGCCCTCATGGCTGAGTCAGTCGCAATCATCGGTGGCACCGGAGCACTGGGCAAGGGCCTTGCTGCCCGCCTGTCCGCTGCTGGCAAGACGGTGGTAATCGGCTCCCGTGATGCTGGACGCGCCAGCGAGGCGGCAGCAGCCATTGGAGGGTCAGTAACAGGATCTGCAAACCCCGAGGCAGCAGCCTCCTCAGAGATGGTGTTCCTGTGCGTGCCTTTCTCCTCTCAGGCAGGGACCTTGAAGGAGATCAAGGAGTCCTTTGCTGAAGGAACCATTCTTGTTGACGCGACCGTTCCACTCGCAACCAATGTCGGTGGAGCCCCAACCCGGACGCTCGGAGTTCCTCAGGGTTCAGCTGGGCAGCAGGCTGAAGCTCTCGTACCGAATGGCGTAACTGTCGTCTCTGGATTGCACACAGTTAGTGCTGATCTCCTCGGCGATCTTGAGCACGACCTTGATGAGGACACCCTTCTCTGCTCGAACGACCGCGATGCGATCGCGAAGGTTGCTGAAGTACTCGCAGTCATCCCTGGCCTTCGTCCTGTGGACGCCGGCCGCTTGGAACTCGCTCGAGTGACCGAGCAGATGACTGCCCTGATGATCTCGATCAACATCCGCCACAAGGCGCGGACGGGCGTTCGTGTCACAGGCCTCGGGTCAGACGACTCCTAGTCGCAGAGTAGTTCTGCTTGCAGGTGGCACTGGTGGAGCCAAGCTCGCCCGTGGCTTTCACTCGTTAGATGGATGCGACCTGACTGTCATCGCGAACACCGCTGATGACATTGAGATTTACGAGAGCCGAGTCTGCCCCGACCCCGACCTAGTGATGTTCCATCTGGCCGACATGATCAACGACCGCGGCTGGGGGATTGAAGGCGACACATTCCACGCGATGGAACAGCTTGCAGCTATTGGTGCCGAATGCTGGTTTGGGCTTGGCGATAGAGACCTTGCCATCTGCCTAGAACGCGCTCGGATGCTCCGCGAGGGGACAACCCTGACTGACGCAATCGGAGCAATCGCCAGCAATCTGATCGGGACCGGTACCAAGGTGCTCCCAATGTGCGACGAGACCGTCGCAACGCACATCAGGGTTGAGGGCAAGTTGGTCCCCTTCCAAGAGTTCATGATTCAGATGAAGGCCGAGGCGCCCATTGAAGAGGTCGTACTCCAAGGAATCGAGAATTCAGAGCCAACAGCGGCAGTCCTTGACGCAATCTCAAAAGCAGATGCGATCGTCGTCGGCCCCTCCAACCCGGCGATTTCGATTGGCCCGATTCTTGCCGTCCCCGGCCTAGCCGACGCACTCCGGCAGGCTGCGGCGCCAAAGGTTGTCGTCAGCCCACTTGTAGACGGTTCAGTCATCAAGGGACCAACTGAGGCATTTATGGAAGTAGCTGGAGTTGAGCTCTCCCCAAGAGGCATCGCCACCCACTACCGCGATTTAGGAGTTTGCGACGGCCTAGTCGCAGACGCGGCTCACAATGACCTCCCTTGTCTCGTCACGAATGTCCTAATGGACTCTCTGGAAGCAAAGGAGCGCCTTGCTGGCGAGACTCTGACCTTCGCGATGGAGCTGGCAGCGTGACATTCGCCGTCCTCCCGATGAAGTCGCCCGGGACAGGCAAAACCCGCCTTGACAGCCACTTCTCTGTAGGCGAACGAGCAGATCGGAAGAGCA
>CALJKH010000124.1 GCA_937973575.1 uncultured Solirubrobacterales bacterium
GCGAACGAGCTGCCCTCGCTAGCGCCATGTTCTCCGATGTATTGATCTCGCTGAGCCGCGCCACGAACCTGAGCGGGGTCCTTGTCGTCAGCGCGGATGCTGATGTAGCTCGGACCGCAGCGCTACACAACGCTAATTGGATTGATGACGAAGGTGCGACTTCACACAGCGAAGCTGCCAGCCTCGGAATCGCGCATGCTCTCGCCGCCGGAGCTAAGCGTGTCCTGCTCGTCCCCGGCGACTGCCCGGCGATCACCTCAGAGGAGATCAATTCACTGGCTGCCCTGGACATCGGAGATAACGCAGTAGCCATCCTGACTGACCGCCACGGCACCGGAACTAATGGCCTCCTGATCAGTCCCCCTGATGCGATCACGCCCTCCTTCGGTCCGGGAAGTAAGGAGCGGCACCTAAGCCTCGCGGCGGAGGCTGGCGCGACTGGCCTGGTCGTTGAATCGCCTGGCTTCCTGCTGGACGTCGATACCCCGGAGGACCTCGAATCACTTTCGTCACACCTCGACACGGCACGGGGCACTGCCGCCAACACTCGTGGCGTCCTTGCTGAGCGGAAACTGATCGCCAATGGCTGATTTCGAGATCAGAATCCGTGCTCTTCCGAGTTGCCCCGAGGTTCACCAGTCCGATGACATTGGCCAGCTCATCAGCAGCGCGGCTGCCGGTTCACTGACTTCCGGTGACGTTGTTGTCGTCTCTCACAAGGTCGTCTCGAAGGCGGAAGGCTGCGTCGTTGACCTCGACACGGTAATCCCCTCAGATCAAGCCCAAGAGATCGCAGCCCGGCAGGATCGCGACCCAAAGCATGTTCAGGTAATTCTTGACCAGTCAGCTGAGATTCTGCGAGCTGAGCATGGTGTGTTGATCAGCGTCACCCACCACGGCTTTGTCTGCGCGAACGCTGGCGTAGACGAGTCAAATGTGCCCGAAGCGAACCACGCTCTAACACTTCCCAGCAACCCCGACGAGTCCGCTAGGAGCATCCGTAACCGGATCCGTGAGCTGACAGGGTCTTCCCCAGCTGTTGTCATCGCGGACTCCTTTGGTCGCGCGTGGAGATTTGCTCAGGTTGATGTCGCAATCGGCTGCGCAGGAATCAATCCGCTCGATGATTGGCGAGGCAGAACCGACCGCGACGGTCGTGTACTTGAAGCGACCGAGCTTGCCGTGGCCGACTCCATTGCCGCAGCGGCGGACCTAGGGCGAGCCAAGGACTCGGGCCAGCCGTTTGTGGTGGTCAGCGGCCTAGAGCGCTTCGTAAGCGAGGACGACGGCCCAGGCGCTGCCGCGCTTCTACGCCCAGCAAACCAAGATCTATTCCGCCGCTAGATCAAGCAGCAACTGCGAGCTGGTGGGTCCACTCAGCCCATTCGTTCATCGGGACTGGGTAGTCCGCCCTGATCGAATAGAGAGTGCTCCGCTCAGCTGCAGGACGGCCAGCCGAGTGGGCTGCCGCAATTAGATCCTCTGGATCCCGGCGTGTGCCATGGGCGCCGCCAGCCATGCGAGTGATCGATTCCTCCATCAGCGTGCCACCGAGGTCGTTAACTCCCCAGTTGAGTGACTCTGCTGCGCCGTCGAGACCGATCTTGACCCAGCTCGCTTGAAGGTTCCGGATGCTGCGCCCGAGCGCAAGCCGGAAGACAGCTGAACTTCGCAGCGCCTCCTCTGTCGGCATTGCGGTTATCCCGTGGCTGCGCCCGAGTCGGGTTTGGTCAGGAACAAATGACAGCGGCACGAACTCCGTGATCCCACCGGTTTGCTCCTGGAGGTCTCGGATGGCGTTCATGTGGCGACCCAGGCTCAAGGGCGTCTCAAT
>CALJKH010000125.1 GCA_937973575.1 uncultured Solirubrobacterales bacterium
GTCACGTCCGACGCGCTTGTGCCGGTGTTCGGTTCCCCAGCGACGAGTGCGGCCTGACGTTGTTGTAGTCGTAGCGCCAGACAGCCAGCTTGCGCCGAGCGTCCGCGAGGCTGTCGAACAGTTCCTCATTCAGGAGCTCGTCGCGCAGCGACCCATTGAACGATTCAATGAACGCATTCTGCTGCGGCTTGCCGGGATCGATGTAATGCCACTCGACCCGGTTCTCGCTGGCCCACTTCAGGATCGCCCTGCTGGTAAACTCGGTTCCGTTGTCGCTGACGATGCAAGCGGGTTTGCCATACAGGCGCACCAGCGTGTCCAACTCGCGGGCCACCCGCACGCCGGAGATGCTGGTGTCCCCAACCAGGCACAGGTTCTCCCGGCAGGCGTCATCGTTGTTCGCCAGGATGCGCAGCCGACGGGAAGCGCCGAACGTGTCCGCCACGAAGTCCATCGACCAGCGGTCGTTCGGCCGCAGCGGGACCGGCATTGGCGTCCGGCTGCCACGGGCGCGCTTGCGGCCTCGTCTGCGACGCACCGATAAACCCTCCTCCCGGTACAGCCGATAGAGCTTCTTGTGATTCATGATGTGCCCTTTGCGTTCGAGCCTGACGCCGACCCTGTTGGACCGAGGTGACACGACCCATGTTCCTTCCCGCAATGCGCTGGAGGCGGATCCGCCACCTTCTAGCTCGTCGTGTGGGCCGCGGCTGATCACGATGTGCGGCGCCTTGCCATGAGGCAGGATCTCCGCGCCCATACCCTCGCCTGTCGGCAGGTTCGCAAAGCCCAGGCGATCACCCTTGCCAAGAGGAGGTGGCCCGAGCCCCGTCAGAAGGTCGGATGACGCGCTGCCAAGAGTCAACGGCGCCTGAATCCCTCCTGCCACAGCTATGTAGTTGCGCACCCCATCAGCCGGGGGGCCGACCTTCAGAACATCCCCCTGCCCCAGCTCGTAAGCCTCGCCGAATGGGACCTGTTCACCGTTTACCTCAATTAGGGCGTCCGGACCCGATACCGCGACTGTTGTCGCTTCGTGGAACTGGACCTCGGCCCCAGTGAGGGTTGTCTCGAGAACCGGGTAGCTCTCGTCGTTGCCGACTTTGAGGTTGGCATAGAGCCGCCCCAGGGGGTCCGCGGCTCCTGACTCAGGAACGCCGATGTGTTCCCACCCTGCTCTCCCTCTGTCTTGGACGGTCAGCAGCAGGCCCGGGTTAATGACTTCGATCATCTGACGAACCGGACTCTGTCGCCCGGGCTGATCATGGCCGGGTTTGCGCGGTCGGGGTCGAACAGCGTCGCGGTGGAGTTTCCAAGGAGATGCCAGCCACCTGGTGACGCTGACGGGTACACGCCTGCGTACTCGCCTGCGATGGCTACCGAACCCCGTGGGACGCGATCCCTGGGTTGTTCTCTTCTGGGCAGGTGGAGTTCGAGGGGCAATCCCGTCAGGTATGCAAAGCCGGGCGCAAAGCCGCAGAACGCAGCTTCATACAGGGCCTCGGAATGAAGGGTGACAACAGCTTCCGGGCTCAGCCCGGTCGCGAGGGCCACGGCGGCAAGGTCCTCGCCGTCGTAGGTCACCTTGATCTCAACAAGATTCGAGTCGGTAGCAGCTGGAGGTTGGCTAAGTGCCACATCTATGAGTTCCCGAACCTCCTCATCCGACGGCCTCAGCTCCACGAACTCAAGCAAGACGGTCTCGTGGGCAGGGACAGCCGTTCGGATCTCTTCGTTGGTTTCCCTGAGGAAGTTGGCTACATGTGCAGTGGAGCCTGCCGACAGCTCGGCCAGTACGGCTTTAGGCCCGCAGCTAAGAAGCTTCACCTCTGAGGTCATTCCGCTCCGCTCCGAAGTAGTGGAGGGCCGACGCTATACCCCGCGTGGGCAAGTGCCTCCCGCGCAGCGTCAGCAACGGCCAGTGGGGCTGGCCCATCTCCATGGAGGCAGATCGTTTGCACTCGACCATGCGGTACGCCCGGCATCGGGTCTACTGCGCCCACCAGCTGGAGTACCTGATGGGCTGCTTCCTCCGGATCCAGTTCCCCTCCTGTCGATCCCCGCGGGATAAGTGTTCCGTCAAGGCCGTATCCACGGTCAGCGAATCCCTCCGGAATGAATCGCATCCCTGCTTCTGCGGCCGCCTCGCTCAACGCCGACCCCGGAAGCCCAACCAACGACGCAGCCGGCGCAATTCCACGCACAGCTTCGGCAAAGGCTGCTGCCGCCTCGGGATCTCTCCCGACCCGGTGGTAGAGAGCCCCGTGCGGCTTGACATGAGGAATTGCCAGCTGGGCACCTAGGGCAACCTCGGCAAAGAGTTCCAGCTGCCGCCCTGTGACGATTGCTATCTCGTCAGGCGACACGTTGAGTTCGACACGGCCGAAGTTGACGCGATCCTCATAGGCAGGATGAGCCCCGGCTGCCACTCCTAACTCTGCGGCAATTTGCAGCAGTGAGCTGATCGTCTCCCGATCACCTGCATGTCCACCACAGGCGATGTTGGCGCTGGAGACGAGCCTCAAGAGGTCAGCATCAAGGCTTCCCTCCGCCCCCTCGCCAAGATCGGCGTTGAGGTCCATCGTGAGCACAGTCAGCCCCTGTCGCGCGAGAGGAGCTCGTCGATTGCAACCTTCGCGGCGATGGCCCATGCCTCATGGTCTGACGGGTCCGATTTCAGCAGCCCCCACGGGATCTCGTTCCTGTCGCAGAGGCGCTCAACTGCACCAGCTCCCCGGCAGAGCGCTTCACCGTCGAGGCTTCCAGTTGCCTCATAGAGAACGCCGCGTACGGGGCTGTCGATCGTTCGCTCAAGCATCATTTCGAGTCGGGTGCCGTGAAGTGAGTCAATTGACTCAGGAGTGCCCTCAGCCGATGCAAGGAACCAGCAGAGAATCGTCGCGTTCTCCATTGAGTAGTGAACTGTGGCGATCTTGTCCGGATCACCGACCCACGACTCAATCCCAGCCGCCTCGAGCTCAGCAACCCTCTCCTGCTTGCGGGTCGTGCCGCGCACAGCGTGCCCGTCTGCCTGAAGCAGCTTTGCCAACTCAATTCCTCGGCATCCACAGCCGACTATCACCACTCTTGCCATTACTTAAGCCTCCTCTTCCGCTTCCCGTGCCGCTCTGCGAGCACGAAGGTTTGCGAGTGCTTCACGCACTTGTTCGTCATCTTCAATTTCAAGCGATGTTCTGCGCTCCTCAATCTCCCGGGCGGAACGGAGACCAACAGTCTCAGTGCCATCACCAGGGGTTGCCCGGCCAATAAGCCAGAGGACGAGCAGAATTGCCCCCACCCCACCGACCATCACAAGTGCGAATCCGTCCACGGCCACGACTCTACCCTCACTCGTATGCCGGTACCCTCGGCGCTATGGACTTTGATCTCACACCCGAGCAGGAACTAATCCGCCAAACTGCGCGCGACTTCACCGACGAGCATGTGATGGATCGTGCACGCGAGAACGACCGAAATGAGCATTTCGACCGCGACCTAGTGACGATGATCGCCAAGCAGGGCTACCTAGGCGCAACTGTTCCGAGCGAGTACGGCGGAGCTGGCCTTGACTACAAGACTTATGCCCTGATCACCGAGGAGGTTGGCCGCGGCTGCTCAGCCATGCGGACGGTTATCTCAGTCCAGACCTCACTCGTTTGCTCAACGATTCTCAAGTGGGGAACTGAGGACCAGAAGCTGGCCTACCTTCCACTTCTGTGCACTGGCGAGTGGCTCGGCTGCTTTGGCCTCACTGAGCCGGATACCGGGTCAGATGCGGCCAACCAGAAGACCACTGCTGTTAAGACCGACAAGGGTTGGTCAATCACCGGCCGGAAGATGTGGATCTCACTTGGTAACCACGCCAAGCTCGCAATGGTCTTCGCTCAGACGAATGCTGACCTTGGCCACAAGGGGATCGCAGCTTTCCTAGTTGAGACAGACACGCCTGGCTTCAGCACCCAGGAGATTCACCACAAGATGGGCCTGCGTGGCTCAGACACTGCTGAGCTGATCCTTGACGGAGTTGAGGTTGACGACGACGCTCTGCTTGGCCAGGTAGGCGAAGGGTTCAAGATCGCAATGTCAGCGCTCGATGCTGGCCGCTACAGCGTGGCAGCAGGTTGCGTCGGTGTCTGCCAAGGCTCACTTGAAGCTTCTATTGACTATTCGAAGAAGCGTGAGCAGTTCGGCACCCCGATCGCTTCGTTCCAACTCGTCCAGCAAATGCTCGCCGAGATGAAGGTCTCCACTGAGGCAGCCCGCCTACTGGTGCTTAAAGCTGGCGACTTGAAGGACAAGGGACGGCCGTCAACGACCGAGACGTCGATTGCCAAGCTCTATGCGACCGAGGCGGCAGTGCGATGCGCAAACACAGCGATCCAAGTTCACGGAGGCTCGGGGTACGTCGACGATTACCCAGTTGAGCGCTACTTCCGTGATGTGAGAGTTACAACGCTCTACGAGGGAACAAGCCAGATTCAGCAATTGATCATTGGGCGTGACCTAACTGGGATCAACGCCCTAGTGCCGCCCCGTCCTGCAGGTTCGTAGCGAGCTGGCCTAGAGGTCGCGCAGGTACCACTCTGCGTCAAGCGCAGCGCGGCATCCTGAAGCTGCGGCTGTGATCGCTTGGCGGTAAGTGGAATCGGCGATATCGCCAGCTGCGAACACGCCCGGGAGGTTCGTGCGAGTGCTTACGCCGTCAACGACTGCGTAACCCTCGTGATCGAGATCAATCTGCCCATCAACTAGCTGCGTGGTCGGGACATGCCCAACAGCGATGAAGGCGCCGGCGGCTTCCTGTTCAAGTGACTCACCGGTCTCAGTGTTCTTGAGCTTCAGAGTTGTAAGCGAGCCATTCTCGCCGGGAAGAAACTCCTCAACCTCATACGGCGTGAGCAGCTCAAGGTTGTCGATCTCTCTGGCACGGTCAACCATGATCTTTGAGGCGCGGAACTCGTCGCGCCGGTGGATTACGACGACCTTGGACGCAAACTTCGTCAGGAAGATCGCCTCCTCCATTGCGGAGTCACCGCCACCTACGACAACTGTGGGGACATCACGGAAGAACGCTGCGTCACAGGTGGCGCAGTAGGACACGCCTCGGCCTGAGAGCTCTGTCTCGCCAGGGACTCCTAGCTTGCGGTGTTCAGCTCCCATTGAGAGGACAACTGTCCTTGCCTTGATCGTCTCTCCATAAACATCAATCTCGTGAAGAGCACCCGGCTCTGTTGCGAGTCGGATCGCAGTCGCGTCCTCTGTGCGCAGCCGTGCGCCGAAGCGCTCCGCCTGGTCGCGCAGCTGTTGCATCATCTCCGGACCCATGATCCCCTGTGGGTAGCCAGGGAAGTTCTCGACCTCGGTTGTTTGCTGGAGCAGGCCGCCCCATGCGAATCCCTCAATGACAAGAGGTTCCAGGTCTGCTCGGGCGGTGTAAAGGGCAGCCGTGTAACCGGCTGGACCGCTTCCGACGATGACTACATTTTCGATTCGTTCCTCGCTCATGCCGCGAGTGTATCCCGGGCCGCCGCTGGCGAATCACCATCAGCGTCCTCTTCAGCCCACTTAACCGTCCGCCGGCGAAGCTGGACAAAGGCGATCGCACCGGGAATGGTCGGCAGCCAGAACGAGAAAGCGCGATACGAGAGGACAGCGACGAGGGCAAGGCTAGCTTCGACTCCGAAGGCTGCAAGGGCAGCAACCATGGCGCCCTCGACACCACCGATACCACCGGGCAGTGGGAGCAGATTCCCTAGCTGACCAACGAAGTAGGCCATCACGATCGGAACAACAGCCGGGTCCCCACCAAAGGCATGCAGGCATGCCCACAGAACTGCAATGTCGAAGTACCACCAAGCAATTGCACCGAGCATGCCGGGGTGGCGTTCGCGAAGCAGTCTGAGCGCTACCCGAGTCCCGGCTGCGATTGCGGCGGGGGCGACCGCGAGTTTGCCGGCTGCTGCAGCAACCTCTCCTCGGCCGTTGGACCAGGCCCTCAGGCGCCGTTCGCTGTCGCCGGGGACGAGCGCGAACAGGAGGAAGATCACAATGACCGTGGCAGCAAGCACCGCGGGGACGACAGTCATTCCGATCGGGGCAGGACCGTTGAACAGGCCAGAACTGAGGCCAATGCCCGCAACCAGCACTGAGACCATGAACACGGAGTAGAGGCAGACCATGAAGGCTGAAAGCCGCACCGCCACTTCGCGGCGCCCTACACCTGTCCTTCTGATTGCCCAGAACGTCAGAGCTAGGCCACCGGCTCCAGCCGCTGCGAAGAGTCTCGTTGCCGCCACGCCGGCCATCGTCACCAAGTAGGCAACTGTCCAGTTGAAGCGTTCCTTGTTTGAAGGCACCACAACCTTGAGCAGAAGGATGTACCCAGCGTAGGAGCCGACCTCAAAGAGCGCAGCAAGAAGGAGCCAATTGCCGTCTCCCTCATCAAGCCGTTGCCACGTCTTGTTAAGGCCGCCAATCTGAGGCAGCACCACATAGAGAAACGCAATCGCGATTGCGACAAAGATCGCAGCAGCGATTACCTTCTTCCGGGTTAGCTGGAAGCGTGGTGTGTCGTCATCGGTCGCCCCGAAGTCCGTTTCGATCGCCTCCACCTCACTCTCCGCGAGAAATGGATCGTCGGGGTGTAATTGTTGGTCTGACATCAGTTGCCCGCCGCCTTGCGCTGCAGTCCATTCAGTGCCGACGCGATTCCCCTGCCAACTGGTTCAAGCGGCCCAGTCGCGACGCGGACCCCTTCAGCCAGCGCAGCTCCTGCCAGAAGATCGGTCACATAGTGCTCGCCTAAGTAGACAAGAGCGAGCCCAAGAGTTCCCGCATATCCCCAACCAACAGCTCCGGCCACCTTGCCGGTCTGGCTCAGGACTCGAGCTGCCATAAGGGATGTTGCGAAGTGGAGTGATGGCATCGCGGCAAGGGGGTTGCCTGCGAGCGAAGAGTAAAGCGGGCCCCAGCGGTGCTTCCAGAACTGCGCTCCGTACTCGATCATCATCCTTCTTACTCTTGGCGTCTCTCCATCGTCGAAGCGACCCCGCTCTGCTGCGTACCAAGGTGGCGCTGTTGGGACCAACCAGTAAACGACCGCACCGATGTCAAAGACCGCGTAGGTCATGAATGCCGATCTGGCGAACAGGTCGCGGCGCCGGAGCAGTACATATACGAGTGCACTGTGGGGAACCGCAAACCAGACCCAGTGGGCCCAGACCAGAACCTTCTCGTACCCTTGGATTTCGCCGGGGTGGGCAAATAGCCGTTGGAGCCTGATTGTTGGCGGCACCCCGAGCCCAAGTGCTTTGTCGGCGACAACCGGGTAGTCAATGTGAACCCTGGCTTCCAGCGACTCGTGATCGTCGTTGGGCATTTCGTAGGCAGCGATGTACGCCCACATCTGAAGGACGCATATCCCAACATCTCGAGTGCGCGACTTTGGCATTGCCACCGAGAGGGCGACTGGAGCGCTCGCCGCAGTTGCGATCACGGCGGCAGGATGAACCCTGGCCTTGCGGCGGACAAGCGGCGCCGCGACGCCCGCGGCGACCACACCCCATGCGAGCGATTTGACTATCGAGCCCTTCCTCACGTGCCGAGCCTACCGGTGGCATGATTGGGAATTGATGGCAACCA
>CALJKH010000126.1 GCA_937973575.1 uncultured Solirubrobacterales bacterium
CCAAGCCATCCAGGCCGCGCTCAACAAGCAAAACCCCGCCAGCCGGAAGACGCCCGAGCAGATCGACGCCGCCGTGCGCCAGCTCGTGAGCAAGGCCATCACCACCGACGGTCAGATCATCGACATCTTCACCGCCTCTGGATTGAAGAAGCCCGACATCAGCATCCTCGACGACCGATTCCTCGCCGAAGTGCGCGGCCTCAAGCACAAGAACGTCGCCGCCGAGTTGCTGGAGAAGCTCCTCAAGGATGAGATCAAGGTCCGCTCCAAGCGGAACTTCGTTCAGGCGAAGCAGTTCAGCGACAAGCTGAAGCAGACCCTCAACGGCTACCACAACCGGGCCATCTCCACGATGGAAGTGATCGAGGAACTCATCAAACTGGCCAAGGAACTCGACTCCGCCACCAAGAGAGGGGTCGATCTCGGACTAACCGATGACGAGGTTGCCTTCTACGATGCCCTGGCCGCCAACGAGTTTGCCGAACCTGGCAGTTCGGGCTATGCGCCCTGAGGTGACTGAGCCTTCTTTGGTTGAGGACATCTCCTCATCGGTACGGGTGTCATCGTCTTTAGGGACCACGGCAAGGAGAGTAGAGCCGCGGCGGGCCTCAATGGCATCTGCCTAGCTGGCTGTCTCTTCCTTTACCCTCGCGACATGCCCAAGCCTCTGCTTGTCTGTGACCTGCCACTGCTGATGTACCGGGGGTTCTTTGCTCTTCCATCGAAGATCCGCGGCGCTGACGGACGCCCCGTGAACGCATTGCTCGGAACTGCCAATGCTGTGCTTGCAGCTATCGAGGAGATCAAACCCCGCGCAGTAGTTCTCTGCGACGGCGCTGAGGCTGGCGCCTACCGAGTGAAGGCCTTCCCCGGCTACCACGCTGCCCGCGAGCCAATGCCAGATGACCTTGCCCACCAGTTCGAACTTGGCCCAACTCTTTGGAAGGCGCTCGGTTGGAAGCTTGGGGACGCTGGAGATCTAGAAGCAGACGACCTGATGGCCAACCTTGCCCTGCTTGAAGCTGACGCTGGCGGCTCGACGCGGATCCTCACCGGTGACCGCGACCTTCTGCAGTGCGCCACTTCCAAGACGAAGGTTCTGCTGTTGAAGCCTGGACAAGGGACGGTTGAGTGCGGGCCTGCGCAGGTTGAAGAGATCACCGGAGTTAAGCCCAACCAGATCCCGGACCTGATTGCTCTGCGCGGAGATCCAAGTGATGGCATCCCTGGCGCCCCCGGCATTGGCGCTAAGGGCGCAGCTGACCTCCTCGCCCGCCATGGCTCGCTGGAGAAGGCGATCGCCGCGGCCGAGGGCGAGAAGCCACGCACCGCTGCCAGCCTGGCTGAGAACGCCGAACTCCTTCGAACCTTCAAAGAGGTGGCGACTGTTCAGAAGGTCAAGGGCGCGCGCCGGCCCGTTGATGCTTCGAGCAACTTCAACCGTGGCGCGAAGGCTGCCGAGTCAATCGGAATGGCCCGCCTCAGCCAACGCCTTCGGGAAGCGAATTAGAGGGGTCAGCCGCAGATGCAATCGGCGAACGACCAGCCGACCGGCTCCCGCCAGACCACCTTCACCTGGGTGTCGTTGGCGCTCCTGACAGCCCTTGGCTTTGTGCTGCGGCTACTCGGTCACGAACAGAGCCTCAACGGCGACGAGTACTACGCCCAGACCATCATCACCGCCTCGCACGGGGTTGTCTCATTACTCCGCCATGTAAATGACTCCGTGGAAGCCACGCCCCCGATGTACTTCCTCCTGGGGTGGATTGCCCGGAAGCTTGACCCAAGCCTTACCGCAATTCGGATTCCCTCCCTGATCGCAGGGACAGCCCTCATCCCCACGGTCTTCCTTCTCGGAAGACGGATGACAGGCTGGCGAACCGGACTGCTCGCAGCAGCACTTGTCGCAATCAGCCCGTTTGGCATCTGGTACTCAAACGAGGCCCGTGCCTACTCAGTTCTCGCGCTCCTCTGCGCTCTTGTGATGCTTCAAACGCTGCGACTGGTTGAGCGTCCGACATGGCTGAACACAGGCCTTCTCGTGGCCGCGTCCACTGCAGTCGTATACACCCACAACACGGGCGCTCTTGTTCTCGTCGCAACGCTGGGGTGGGCCTTCGTGACGCATAGATCTCTCCGGGCGCGGGTCACAGTCGTCGCCCTGACAACGGGGCTTCTCTACCTCCCTTTCATTCTCACCTTCGCTCCGCGGGATGTCTGGTGGATGTTCGGCCACCTCTACGGGCAAGGCGCCATAACTGTGTGGACTTCGCTGGAGCGAATGTCATTGGGGAGTGCCTACATCCCGCTTCGAACAGTGCCGGGACCAGTGGGCCTGCTACTTGTCGCTTCGTGCGTTGGCGTTGGCATCTTCACCCAGCACAAGCGCTTCCCGAATGCCCGCTCGCCGATCGCCCTGGCAATCACGGTGATCGTGACAACAGCTACTGGCCTCTTCCTCTATGCGTTTGCGACAAATGTCAACATCTTTGCGACGCGCTCAACGAACACAATGTTCGCTGCTGCGATGGTCCTGCTTGCCGCAGTGATTGTGAAAACAGTCCCGGCCAAGCTGGCGGCCGTGTTGGCGGCAGTGACACTCGCGGTCTTCGGCTGGTCCACGGCCACAGCACTCCAGAGCAAGTGGCTGAGGCCCGATGTGAAGGGCGCCGCGGCAGCTGCAGCTGCGCTCAGGCCACAGCCAAAGATCCTTATGCCCAACGGCTACCGCTACCGAAACTACCTGCCTAGCGGTATTGCCGATGCAACTGCGGCGAAGGAGCTGTCGCCCAGCGAATGGGGCAGCATTGCCCCATCAGTGCAGGCGCTCGCTTGGATCAATGTTCTTCTCCCAACCGGGGAAACCCGGGGAGCAATCGCAGCCCGCGCACCCGCCGCCAGCCGGGCTGGTTTCACCGTCTCGTGTGCGCGGCTCTACCCCGGATACCCGCCCGTCCTGCTTCAGATCGCTGCAAGGTCGAAGACGCGATGGGAACTGGCGCCTAACTGCTCCACTACAGCCGAGGACACGGCTCTCGCACTTGCTCCAATTGCGAGGAGGAACGTCCGTGTGCTTCCGATCGGCGGATCACCGTCTCCAACCCCATCAGATGTTCTTGTCCTCGTCGCACTGATCGCGGCATTCGCCGGGCTGCTGCTGTGGCTAATTCGCGGAGGCCGTGCTGGCCTCACCGTAAGCACCGACACCTGAGTAGTCAGAAGGCCCTCCATCGGCGGCCCCTTTTCCTTCAAACAGAGGTAGATCCGTAACACCTAAGAGCCCATGCTCAGTTGGTGCCCAAAAAGTACAAAGAAGTCCGTCAGGCCCTCCTATCGGAAGGCTGGGAAATGGTCCGCCAACGCGGTTCGCACCAGTTCTGGAGAAGCCCGGACGGGGAATCACGGGTTGTTGTGAGCGGCCGGGACTCCGATACGATTCCGGTTGGAACACTCGCCAGCATCCGGAAATCAACTGGAATGGACTACCTCAGGTGAACGACTATCTAGTCATCTACGAACAGGGCGAAGACGGTGCTTGGGGTGCTCAAGCCCCAGACCTTGAAGGCGTATTCGCTCTAGGGAAGACGCGGGAAGAGTGCGAGGCGCGAATGCGAGGCGCCATCGCTCTTCACTTTGAGCTACTCGCAGAGCAAGGCGCTACAGCTCCTGTGCCGGTTCACTCAGCCGGGTACATCGCTGCCTGATGGGTTCAGAGCCCTAGGGCGTGAAACGGACGCTGATGATGTCGCCGTCGTTCATGACGTAGTCGCGACCTTCAATGCGCAGTAGGCCCTTGTCCTTAGCTTGGACATAGCCGCCAACTTCAAGCAGTTCCTTCCAGCCGATTACTTCGGCGCGGACAAACCCCTGCTGAATGTCTGAGTGAATCTGCCCTGCTGCTTCCCAAGCGCTCTTGCCACGGCCAAGGTGCCACGAGTGGGCTGGCTTGCCCTCGCCGGCTGTGAAGAACGAGATCAAGTCGAGAAGATCAAATGCTCCGCGCAACACGCGGGCAAGGCCTGACTCGCCAGCGCCAAGGTCAGCGCGCATCTCGTCAGCCTCTTCGTCGTCAAGGCCACCGAGGTCAGCCTCGAGACGGATGCAAACCGCAACTGCGCCAGCGCCCTGCTCATCAGCGTGGGCTTGAATCTCAGGCGGTACGCCTTCCTCACCCTCGCCAATGTTGGCAACGATCAGGACAGGCTTGGCAGTCAAAGGTGAGAGGTCACGCATGGCGTTAGGCGCGTCGTCAGGAACTGGGACTGTGCGGGCTGGCTTTCCCTCGTTAAGAGCTGCGATCACAGCCTCCAACCAACCCTGCTCTGCGATTGCTTCCTTGTCGCCGGAGCGGGCTTGACGAACAACCCGGTCAAGGCGGCGCTCGGCCTGGTCAAGATCTGCGAGGAGAAGCTCAGTCTCGATTGTGTTGAGGTCCCGCACTGCATCCACACCACCCTCTGGGTGGATCACGCTTGAATCGTCATGAGCACGAACAACGTGGAGAAGTGCGTCAGTCTCACGAATGTTGGCGAGGAACTTGTTGCCCAACCCTTCGCCCTTGTGAGCGCCAGCTACGAGTCCTGCGATGTCGTGGACTTCCATCGTGTCGTTGACGACTTCGCTGGCGCCGACCAGAGCTGAAACTTCGTCTAGGCGCTCGTCCGGAACGGGAACGATCGCCACGTTTGGCTCAATCGTGGTGAACGGGTAGTTAGCGGCCTCAGCTGCAACCTTCGTTAGAGCTGTGAAGAGTGATGACTTGCCAGCATTGGGCAGGCCGACGATGCCTACCTTCATCGGCATTGGCTGGGGTCCCCGCTCAGGCGCTGAAGCCGAGGCGTGAGCCGTCGGAGTCAGTCTGGAGGTAGATCACTGTGCCGAGGTCGAGAGTTACCTCGCCGTCCTCGGTCTTCAAGTCATGCCAACCACCTTCAGGAAGTGCCTTGCGAAGGCCCTTCTCAGCGTCGTCATCAATACGGACGGATACTGATTGCCCGCCCTTGAAACCGATTGAAATACGACGCATTAGTGGTGTCCTTCCGCTGGGGTGACAAGTTCAGTAAGTACTGAGCCGCTGGCCTTCGGGTGAAGGAATGCGACTGAGCTGCCGCGGATGCCAACTCGCGGTGTTTCGTCAATCAACTTGAAGCCCTCAGCCTTGAGGCGCACAAGCTCTGCTGCAACGTCGTCTACACGGTACGCGACATGGTGAAGGCCTGGGCCGTTCTTCGCGAGGAACTTCCCGACTGGAGTGTCTGGGCCAAGTGGGCTAAGAAGCTCGACGTGGCTCTCGCCGACATCAAGGAGTACTGCTTCGACTCCCTGCTCCTCAACGACTTCGCGGTGAACGAGTGGCATGCCGTAAGTCTCGGCATGCAAGGCGATTGCAGCGTCAAGGTCTTCTACTGCGATGCCGATGTGGTCGATTGCTTCGAACATTTGCTGGAGGATAACCCTTCCGCTCAGCCGAGCAGTCTGCGGATCACTGATGAGTAGCAGCGGGCGGCCACGCCAACGTCATGGGCACTGATGCGCTCGTTGGCGCCGTGGATCAGCGGAGCGGTTGAGTAGAGGTCCATTTCGGTCTGCGGGAAGAAGCCATAGGCGCTGATCTCTGGGTACGCCTCACGGAAGGCGACCGAGTCTGTGTAGCCGGCGAGGATCACTGGGAAAACCTCGCCCTCAGCGTCTTCCTCGCCTACAGAAGCTGAGATCGCATCCCAAAGCTCGCCCTCAGCGGCAGAGCGATTACCGGGGACCTTCTCCAAGAACTCAAGCTCGTAGCCGTCCTCGCCGAGGATCTCGTGCGCTGCCGCAATCGCAGCCTCCTCACCAAGTCCCGGAGGCACGCGGCAGTCGACTTTGATTGTTGTGCGCGCTGGGACAACATTGATCTTTTCTGAAGCAGTGATCCGAGTCGGGGCAAGCGTGACTCCAAGTAGTGGAGCTGTCAGCGCTGCCAGCCGAGGGTCGATTGCGGCGATGTCCTCTAGAGCCTTCGCTGGATCGGCCGGGTCAGTACCGAGCGAGCGGAGCATCGTCTCCGTCTCGGGAACAAGGGTCGGACTTGGCTGGCGGGCCGCGAACTTATTCAGAAGTGGGCCAGCCTTCAGCAGCGAGTTGTCACCAAGTAGTGGCATTGATGCGTGGCCGGCAACTCCAGTTGTGGTGACGGCAAAGCGGTAGACGCCCTTCTCCCCGCAGCAGACTCCGTACATACGACGGTCGCCGTAAGGGATTACTTCACCGCCGCCTTCGTTGATCAGCCAGTCGCACCGCGCAAGCTCGTGGTGCTCACGAACAAGCCAACGGGCGCCAAGGTCGCCGCCGGTTTCCTCATCGGCAACAACGATCACCTTAAGCGCGCCGCGAGCTGGCCTCCAGCCACCTGCTGCGAGGTCGATCGCTGCAGCAACCTCAGCAGCAGTCTGCGACTTCATGTCAATCGCACCACGACCCCAAACTTCGCCATCAACCAAGTCACCTGACCACGGGTCGCGATCCCAGTCGGCCGGGTCGGCAAGAACTGTGTCCACATGGGACAGAAGGCCGAGCACCGGGCCACTCGTTGGATCCCCAAGTGTGGCGACAAGGTTTGGCCTGTCCACTTCAGCCCCGTGGAGTTCAACGACGAAGCCTGCAGCCTCCAGCATGTCCTTGAGGTGGCTCTGCGCGATCACCTCGTTACCCGGAGGGTTAACAGTGTTGAAGCGGATCAAGTCCTGAAGCAGGCCAACCGCGGATTCCTCAAGGGTCATAAGCAGGCATCCTATTGAGCAGTCGATGAGCGCACCAGAGCAAACAACACGCTTGGCTCGCAAGCTCGGCCTCGCCGACGCGATTGGAATTGGCCTTGGGGCGATGCTTGGCGCCGGCGCCTTCGCAGCGCCAGGGCCAGCTGCGGCCCTCGCCGGGTCGGGGATCCTCATAGCGCTCGTGCTCGCTGGCCTTGTCGCCTACGCCAACGCAACCTCAACTGCCCGGCTCTCTGCAGTCCAGCCGCAGGCAGGCGGCGTCTACGCATTTGGCCGCAAGCGGCTCAATGACACTGCTGGCTTCACGGCTGGCTGGGCGTTCGTCGCTGGCAAGCTGGCAAGCCTGACCGCGATGGCGCTGACATTCGGGGCCTACGCATTCCCGGACCACGCGCGGCTCGCAGGGGTTGCAGCAGTGGTTGTGATGACTGTCGTCAACCTGAGCGGAGTCCAGCGGACGGCCAAAGTTGCAACTCTCGGAGGTCTCATCGTTGGCCTTGGTCTTCTGATGATCGGCCTTGGTGAGATCGCTGCTCCGGGGGATGGATCGGCGCGCGGCTCAACCTTCACCCACCTAACTCCCCTGACAGGCAATGGCGGGCTGCACGGGATTCTTGGAGCGGCGGGAATCATGTTCTTCGCATTCGCGGGCTACGCGAGGATTGCCACCTTGGGTGAGGAGGTTAAAGACCCAGCGCGAACGATCCCGAAGGCGGTGCCGCTCGCTCTTGGCGCGGCTTTCGTCGTCTATTTGGTCTCACTTGTTGGTGCGCTCGTCGCCGTGGGGCCAGAGGTCCTCGCGCACTCAGCGGCACCACTGGAGACCGCAGCCCGCACGGTGATTGGAAACCACACCGCCGGTTCAGTTCGAATAACCGCAGTCATCGCCGTACTCGGAGTCCTGCTGTCGCTTCTGGCAGGCGTCTCACGGACTGCTTTTGCAATGGCCGACGATGGGGAGCTGCCGAGGTTCTTGAGCGCGGTTAGTAAACGGACAAAGGTTCCTCACATCGCCCAAATCGCGACCGGCGCGATCGTGGTGGTCGCAGTGCTCCTAGTTCCAACCGCGAAGGCGATCGCCACCTCCTCACTGCTAATCCTTACCTACTACTCAATCGCTCACCTCTCAGCGCTTCGCTTGAACGAAGAGGACAAGCGCCCGAAGGTCTTGGCTCCACTTGGCCTGGTCGGCTGTGCTGCCCTCGCGTTAAACCTGCCTTGGCACGAAGTCGTGACCGGCGTGGCAATCCTCTCTGCGGGGCTGGCTGCCCGCGCTGCAGTGCGTGCCTTGAGGTCTAGCTGAGCTAGGACACCGCGGGCTCACGCCCGTGGTACTTGCGCCACTGGGGAGTGTGGCGGAGGAACGACGGGGCGAGCGGCACTGCGACACGCCGCAGATATTCCTGGCCTAGCCCAAGCGCAATTCCTCGGATTGGATCCCACGAGAAGCCGTAGAGCCGGCGCACCTCATCAGGGAGAAGGCCGATCGCTGTCTGGTTTACAGCCTCGCGCAGTAAAGGAAGCGTCGCCGGGATCGGTGGCTTAAGGATCACGTTCTTTGCAGTGTCAAGAGCGTCGCCAGTTACGAATAGGTCGCCGCTACTGACAACTCCCTGGACATATTCACCAAGCTCCTCGACGCGCTTGGGCATCGCCTTGTAAGGGATTCCAAACTGCTTGCCCACGAACCTCTGGTCATCCCAGTAGGCCTGCTTTTCGTCGGCAGTCAGCTCGCCGACGTAGTTCTCATAGACGAGCAAGCACGAGTCAACGAGACTCCCCCAGACCCAGAACAGCAGCTCGGGGTCAGCGGCTGAATAGGGCGTGCCCTTTGGAAAACGGCCAGCGGCCTTTGGCAGAGTGCCAGTGGCCCGCTTGTGCATCTTCCTTACGAAGGCCGTCGCCTTATCTGCCTCAGAGCGCGGCCGGAAGGAGATCGTCTCCATAACGACGCCGGTTCGCTCAAGCCGTGCGAAGGGATCGCCCTTTGCCTTGGTGGCGGCGAAGAAGCCTTCGAACACCACAGGATGGGCGGCCATCATCAGCAGAGCCCGGCCGCCGGCAAGGATCATCACCTGCTCGCGGTGAACTTTCCGCAGCATTCGTGACTCGTCGAAATATGGAAGGTCTGAATTTTTTGTTTGCATCACTGGGCGACTTTGGTTTGAGGTGCGTAAGGTGTACGGAACGATGCCCGCTCAGGCTTACAAAGGTAAAGAGTGCGTGTGTGCCCTTCGCAAGGGCATTTGCGATCAGGAGTGCGTGCGCGACATGCTCACCACCCCGTTCTACGTTGCCTGCCTGAAGCTGACCGGCCGCTCATGCCTCGTTGTTGGCGGCGGCGATGTTGGCCTTGAGAAGATCGAGGGCCTGCTCGCATGCGACGGCGGCATCGTCCTTGTGGCTCCTGACGCTTGCGACGAAGTCAAGGCACTTGCTGCTGAGGGCTCAATTGAGTGGATCCAAAAGGAGTACGACCCGAGCGACCTTGAGGGCCGCTTCATGGTTATCGCTGCAACCAACGACAGCGAAGTCAACATCAAGGTCTTCAACGACGCTGAAGAGCGCGCGATGCTCGCCAACGTTGTTGACGTGCCACCGCTTTGCAACTTCATCCTTCCCGCAATGGTCCGAACTGGCCCACTTGCCATCGCGATCAGCACCTCAGGTGCATCACCTGCACTCGCCAAGCGCATGAAGCGTGAGATCGCAGAGCTCTTCGGCGACGACTATGCCCGCCTCGCAGTGATGCTCAACGACGCACGCGGCTGGGCTAAGGGAACTCTTCCGACTTACCAGGATCGCAAGGCTTTCTTTGAGGACATCGTCAACGGTGACCCAGACCCCATCGCACTCCTTCGCGCTGGTGACGAGCAGGGCGTACTCGATGTGATCGAGCGCGCAAAGGGCGTCCACAGCGCCGCAGTAGCCTGATCCCGCAGGCCGGCTCTCCCCCCTCTCAACAGCAGCCTCACCCGCCTATCCTTGAAGGCTGTGAGCGAACTTAGCCATATCGGCGACGACGGCCAAGCACGCATGGTCAACGTCGGCGAAAAGGAAGTAACCCACCGCGCTGCCACAGCGCGCAGTGTCGTGCGCCTCAACGCGGGAGCCGCAAAGGCTGTAGCCGAGGGCGGCCCCAAGGGTGATGTTCTTGGAACTGCGCGCCTCGCCGGCATTCAAGCCGCCAAGCGGACAGCCGAGCTGATCCCCCTCTGCCACCCACTTGGCCTCGACCATGTCGAAGTTGATGCCACCCTCGACGAGGCTGCCGGAACTGTGACGATCACTGCGACTGCCTCACTGAGTGGGAAGACCGGGGTCGAGATGGAAGCGATGACAGCCGCTTCAGTTGCAGCTCTGACCATCTACGACATGGTCAAGGCAGTACAGCGTGACGTCGTGATTGAGGAAACTCGCCTGATCACCAAGACCGGTGGCAAGTCAGGCGACTGGCACTTCGACCAATGAGCGGCATCGCTAGCACTGCAGTTGTAACCGTCTCCACCTCTGCTGCAGGTGGGTCTGCGAGTGACGAGTCGGGGCCGCTCCTCGCTGAGTTGGTTCGCGGAATTGGCGCTGCCTCAGTTGAGTGCCATGTGGTGGCCGATGACAAGACTGCGATTGAGAGGCTGCTTCGCTCAGAGATTTCGAAGGGAACTCAGCTTGTGATCACCACCGGTGGAACCGGGATCAGCCGCGACGATGTCACGCCAGAGGCGACAGCTGCAGTCCTCGACAAAGAGATTCCGGGGATCAGCGAAGCGATCCGTGCCGAGTCAATCCGCCTTGTTCCAACTGGTTGCCTGACACGCGGAGTGGCCGGAGTTGCAGGAGGGACATTGATCATCAACCTGCCAGGCCGCCCTAAGGCCGTTGAGGAATCCTTCGCTGTCATTGCTGGAGCTATTCCACACGCGATCAGCCAAATGCAGAGGTCCGGTGGCAGAGACCGCCACTAACCAGGCTCTGCGCTTTGAAGGCCTCGGGCGCGACTACGGCGAGCGGCCAGCTCTTCGCGGTGTCACCTTCGACGTTGAGGAGGGCACAACCGTTGCCATCCTCGGCGCCAACGGCGCTGGCAAGACAACCCTGCTGCGGATCGCTTGCGGCCTGCTGTCACCAAGCAGCGGAGTCGCGAGCGTCCTTGGCCATGACCTTCCGAAGGAGACTTGGGCGCTACGCGGCAAGGTCGGCCTTCTTGGCCACCAGCCAATGCTCTACGAAGCCCTGACGGTGCGCGAGAACCTTGCCCACCAGTCACGGCTGTTGAAGGTCGCTAAGGGCAAGACCGACGAGCTGATCGAAGCTGTGGGCCTCCACGGCCGTGCCGACGAGCCACTCCGCAACCTGTCACGAGGCATGGTCCAACGCGCAGCTGCAGCCAGAGCCCTCCTTGCCGATCCTCCACTGATGCTCCTTGACGAGCCCTACGCGAACCTTGACCCCGCCGGGCGTGAACTCCTTCAACCACTTCTTGAGGAAGGGCGGACTGTCCTCGTAAGCGGCCACGACCCCAGCGCCTTACTCGCCTCAGCTGACAAGGGCGTCGGACTCCTCGCCGGGCGACTCCAATTTGAAAAGCCAGCCTCCGAGGTCTCTGACTCAGACCTTGACGCTCTCTACGGAAGGCGCGGTCGGTGATCCGCGACACAATCAACCTTCTCCGCAAGGACCTCCTGCTCGAGGTACGAGGCAGAGAGTCCGTACCTGCGATGGGCCTCCTTGCGATCACGACACTGGTGGTCCTTCACTTTGCACTGGGCAAGGCCACACTTGACAGCAACCTCGCTGCCGGAGCTCTTTGGGTCGCAATTCTGTTCAGCGCCACTCTAGGAATCGGCCGGCTATTCGTCGCCGAAGCTGAAGAGGGCGGAATGGACGCCGTGCTTCTTACCCCAGTTGATCGCACTGCGATCCTCTGCTCAAAGGTCATAACCCTTTTCCTGTTCCTCGTCGGAGTACAGGTTGTTGTTGTGCCAGCCTTCGCGATCCTGCTGCTCGGGCCAGCACTTGGCCCAGCACTGCCAGGCCTTGTTGGCATCCTGCTGCTGACCGATTTTGCGATCGCCACAGTTGGGGCTTTGGTTGGCGCAATCGCTGCGCAATCGCGCCTTCGTGACCTACTCACGCCGCTGCTGGCCCTGCCGCTGCTGATCCCACCGCTGATCGCTGCTGCGTCAGCAACAGGAAAGCTATTTGCAGTCGGGGGACCAGAATCGATACCGGGCCGGTGGCCGCTAATCATTGCTCTGTACGCTCTGATCTTCGGGTTGCTTGGTATGGCCCTCTACGACAATGTTCTTGATGACTAACACTCGCAAAGCTCCAGCACGCGGCCTCGGCCCTCTAGCGCTGCTCACAGCAGTGACTCTTGGCGTCGCCTACGGCCTGACATTCTTCTGGACTCCCAATGAGGCTGATCAGGGCTTCATCCAAAAGATCTTTTATCTGCATGTCCCAATGGCCATCGTCAGCCTTATCGGCTTTGTGGTCGGCGGGATCTTTGGCTTCCTTCAACTTCGTAGCGGTGACAGGAAGTGGGACCTGCGCTCCTATGTGGCAATTCACCTCTCGCTCAACTTTGCACTTGGAACCCTGATCACAGGTTCGATTTGGGCCCGTGCCTCATGGGGCCACTGGTGGGTTTGGGACGAACCGGTACTCGTCTCTTTCCTGATCGTCTTCCTGCTTTACGCCTGCTATCAGCCACTGCGCTTTTCGATCTCCGACCCAAACAAGCAGGCTCGCTACGCAGCTGTGTTCGCCGTCGTCGCTGGAGCTTTCGTGCCACTCAACTTCGCAGCAGTACGCCTCGCCCAGGCGTACACCCATCCGCGGGTTCTTGGCGGGGCTCAGAACAGCATGCCTGGCTCAATGCAAATCACTTTCCTGCTAGA